>JANLTS010000194.1:0-6556 GCA_031363045.1 Hyphomicrobiales bacterium | reverse complement strand
CGCGCCACCAGCTTTCGCCATTGCCATAGCCGAGCGTAATATAGCTCCACGAACGCCCCGGAATATCCATCAACGAGCCGTTCTCGAGCCGGCTCGTCAATGCTGCCACGGGCTTGTTGATCATCGTGTCCTTGGCATGCGCGTGATAGATCGCATCGCCCAAGGCATCGACCGCGGCAAGCGGGTCAGCTCCCATCCACATCAAGTGCGATGGATCCAGATTGGCGCCGACGGTCTTGCCGATTTCCTTCCTAAGCCGCAGCATCGCGGGGACATTGTAGACAACTTGATTGCCGTGAAGTTCCACGGCAAGTTTCACACCATGCTCACCGGCGTGCGATGCCAACTTGCGCCAGTAGGGCAGCAATACGTCGTCCCACTGGTATTTGAGAATTGTTTGCGTCTCCGGCGGCCACGACGACACCACCCAATTCGGCAGGGTTTCGTTCGGTCCACCACCTGGCAGGCCCGACATGCAGACGACGGTCTTGACCCCCAAGTCTCCCGCGACGCGAATGGTGTCATAGAGACCGTCCGATTGCCTTTTGCCATCGACCGGGTGGAGCTGGTTACCATTGGCATTCAATGCCACCAGTTCGAGATTGCGGGCCTTGAGATCGGCCAGAAGCGATTTGCGTGAAGCCGCATCCTTGAGCAGACCGGCCAGATTGAAATGCGGTGCCGACGTCCAGTTGCAGGCGTTGAATTCAACTCCTGAAATGCCCAGTGCCGCAGCGGTATTCAGCATATCCGCATAGGGCAGATGCCCCAGCGAGTCGGTCACCATTGCAATCTTCATGATGTTCTCACGCGTAGAATTTGGGTTTTGCGATCTGCTTGACTGCGACAGTGACGCCGGAGTTCAGCGCTGCAACACCTGCCTCAGCTATAGCTGTGGAGCAATAACCATCCCAAGCCGTCGCACCGATATTCGGCGTGCCGGTGATTAGAGATTTCACCCAGGCCATGTTTTGCCGCCGATAGGCCTCGACAAAGCGTGGCCGCCAATCGGCGGGATATGCAATTGTCTGCTTGAGGTCAAGATTGACATCGGCATTGACGGGTGCCCGCAGGACAGCAGTGCCTTTCTCACCCACCAGTTCACCGCGCACGTCATAACCATAGGTGGCGCTAATGTTGACTTCGATGTTCACCAGTTGACCGCTCAACGTTTCGAGCACCATGAAGACAGGCGCTGTGTCACCGCCGGCTGGTGGACGGAACACGCTGATCGATCTGAATTCGGACCCGAGCATCCAGCGCGCCACGTCAAACTCGTGTGGTGCCGAGTTACAGATCGCCATCGATGCCCGGAAGTCGTAGGCCGGAGATACATTGCGGTGGAAACAATGGAACATCAGCGCCTTACCCAGATCGCCACGCGTCAAAAGTGACTTGATCTCGGCGTAGGATGGATCGAAGCGGCGCATGAAGCCAATCTGCACCAGCCTATGCCCACGCTTTTCTTCCGCCGCCAAAACTGCCAGGCATTCACTAACATCCTGCGACAGTGGTTTTTCGCAAAGAACCGGCTTGCCGGCCGCAATGCAGGCGATCGTCAGTGGTGCATGAAACGAGTCGGGTGCGGCGATCACCACGGCATCCACACTCTTGTCGTTGATGACGGCCAGCGGGTCGGATGCAACATGTTGCGCACCGGTCGCCTCGGCAACTCTCTTTGCCCGGGCCGCGTCGGCATCACAGACGAACTGCAAGGCGACCCCGGGCACCTCCTCGGCAAAAATCCGGGCATGATCCGCACCCATGATGCCCGCACCGATCAGTCCAACTCGTAGTGTCACGCTATCGTCCTTCTTGCCTGCATGGTTTGCCGATGTGTTTCAATTCCAACACAGCGCCTGGCGATGCCGTTGTCCAGCCCGGCGCATTTTACACGAGAACCCGCAACTATGGGACGGTAAATGCTGCCCTGAACGCTTCCAGTGCTTTCTCCGCATCGCCCGACGCGAAGGCTTCCATGCCCACAGGGCCACGATATCCCATGGCCTTGAGCGCCGCGGCCACGCCTTTGAAGTTGATCTCGCCGCTGCCTGGTTCGCAGCGCCCGGGATTGTCGGCCACCTGGACTTCACCAATCCACGGCAGGCATTTCTGGCACCAGCGCATCAGATCGCCCTCGCCGATCTGGGTATGATAGAGATTGAGGTTGATCCGCAATTGCGGGCGGTCGACCGACGACACCAGCGCCAGCACATCGGCGGTGGAGCCGAAAGGACAACCAGGATGGTCGCGCAGGTTGAGGTTTTCAAGCGTGTAAGTTACCCCCTCTTCCTCCGCCATGTCGCAAATGCGGTTCAGCGTATCGCGGGCCTTCAGCCACATGGTGCCACTCACCACCTCTGTCTGGACAATCGGGATGCCGCCATCGCCTAGCCCTGTGCCATGCAGGTTCAACCGGGCGACGCCGAGGCGCCTTCCGACCTGCGCGGTTTCGCGCGCCGATTTCAGCAGAGTATCCGCGCCTTCGTCATCGGCCAGCCGTCCCTGCAGATAGCCGTTCATAATGGTGAAACTGGCGCCGGTCTTCTCAAGTTTGTCGAGGTCATGGCCGGGCGAGTTCCACAAACCAACGCCAAACCCCATTTCTTTCAGGCGGCTGGCCCGCCAATCAATGGGCCGGTCGCGCCAGAGCATTTCGGCGCAGGCGGCGAGCGCAAAGTGAGAAGACATGACATAGGTTCCTGGTTGGGTTTATAGGCAAGCGGCTGGCGCAATCACTGCTGGGAATGCGCTTCGATTTCGGCTTCAAGATCGGCCATCAACTCGCCGCCGGCCATCAGGTCGGTGATTTGCTCGCGGCTGCGTTCGCCCTTCTTGAAGTCCGCTGCGATGGCGCCACGGATCAGCACCGCAAAGTGATCGCCGACGGCCATGGCATGCATGACCTGATGGGTGATGAAGATCACCGCCAGCCCGCGCTTCTTAGCCTGGTTGACGATGCGCAGCACGTGGCTGGCCTGCTTGACGCCAAGCGCGGCTGTCGGCTCATCGAGGATGAGGACGCGGGCGCCAAAGTGGACCGCGCGGGCAATCGCCAGAGACTGGCGCTCGCCGCCTGACAGGCCGCCGACCAGCCGGTCACCATCGTCAATACGGGTAATGCCGAAATCCTGGACCGACTTCACGGCGATCTCATTGGCTCGTCTGCGGTCAAAGACCTTGAACGGACCCCAACCTTTGGTGGGCTCGGCACCGACAAAGAAACTGCGCCCGATCGACATCAACGGGAATGTGCCGCCGAACTGGTGCACCGTGGCGATACCCTTTTCGTTGGCGTGGCGTGGCGTGTTGAAGGCGACGGGTTTGCCATCCATCAAAACCGCGCCGGAACTTGGCACGTGGACGCCCGACATGATCTTGATCAGCGTCGACTTGCCGGCACCATTGTCGCCCAGCAGGCAAAGCACTTCGCCAGCCCGCACCTGCAACGAGATGTCATTCAGGACATCGATCGGGCCGAAGGACTTGTTGATGTTCCGGAGTTCGAGAATGGGCGTGGTGGTTGTAGCAGTCATGGGCCTAACCTCACTTCTTCCTAGGCGCGTAGGTCAATGCCATCTTGCGGAAGGTGTTGTTCATCAACACGGCGACCAACAAGAGCGCGCCAATGATCAGGCTCGACCAGTTGCGGTCAAAGTTGGTGTAATAGATGCCTTGGTTCACGATGGCGAAGGTGATGGTTCCAAAGAATATGCCGATGACCGAGCCGAAGCCACCGGTCAGCAGGACACCGCCGACCACCACCGCGATGATGGAGTTGAAGATAAATGACTGGCCACCACCAACTTGGGCAGAATTAAAGAGGACGGCCTGACACATGCCAACGAAGCTGGCCGAGACGGCCGACAACACGAAGAGCACGATTGTCATCCGGTCTGTTGGGATACCAGCGTTGCGCGCGCTCACCTTGTCGCCGCCCATGGCGAAAAGCCAGTTGCCATAACGCGAATAGTGAACAAAGAAAACGTAGCAGATGGTGAACAAAATCCACCAGATGACCACAACCTGAAGCTGGCCTGGCGGGAAAATGCCGCTGAAGGAAATGAAATCCCCAAACATGGACTTGGCTGCACCTTCGGTCTTGATTGCGACGTTGGTGGATTTCGTTACCAGCACCGTCAGGCCGAGGAGAATGCCTTGCACCGCGAACAGGGAGCCCAAGGTGATGATGAGTGATGGCACCGCTGTGCGAACGACCATGAGGCCATTCACCAGACCGACGAAGACACCGAAGGCAAGTGTCGCGGCGACGCCCCACCAGATTGGAAGGCCATAGTGGCCACCGATTACGGCGGTCATCATGGCGCCGGCGGGCACCATAGCGCCAACCGAAATGTCCAGTTCGCCCGCAATCATCAACAGCCCGACCGGGATGGCGATGATGCCAAGGCTCGCGGCCACATTGAGCCAGCTCGACATGCCGGCAATTTCAAGAAACCTCAGGCCGCCAAAGATTCCGAAAAAGATCAGAACCGCGATGAGGCCAAGAAAAGCACCAGCTTCGGGGCGGTGCAGTAAACCTACGAGTGAAAAATTGCTGCCCATTGGACCGTCGTTCCCATGCGTTACGAAATCCGGCTAATTTTT
The DNA here is from genome assembly GCA_031363045.1 of Hyphomicrobiales bacterium. Classification (GTDB taxonomy): domain Bacteria; phylum Pseudomonadota; class Alphaproteobacteria; order Rhizobiales; family Aestuariivirgaceae; genus Aestuariivirga. The sequence continues at coordinate 1,948 of JANLTS010000194.1, read as the reverse complement.
TCCCAGCCTCAGGCGCGGGGAGAAACAATGGCGTCCGGCCCCTCAAAGAGCTTCGGACCGGACGCCAGTTCAAGTCAAGTTTCAGCGTGCGCCGGCGGCAACACCCTTCAACGTGGGTTCAATGTTAGAACTGTCAACGATGCCGGGTCCGGTGAGGACCGGGAATGTCGGTAGAGTATTGCCGAAGTCGATATGCGACTGCAGCAAACTCACGGCGAGGTAGCCCTGCAGATAGGGCTGCTGGTCGATTGCGAAAGACTGGGTGCCGTCCTTGATGCGGCTCAAGCCGGCTTCGTTCATGTCGAACGAGCCCAGGGAAACAGTCTTCACCTTGTCGGCCTGCTGGATTCCGATGGCGGCCGAATCGGCGTCGCCAGCGGAAATCGTCACAACGCCGTCAATCGTGCCATCCTTCAACAGCTCGGCCTTGATCGCTTCCGCAACTGCGGTGGCGTTGCCAAAGGCAGTTGAAGGCAGCGGCAACTGGGTGGATTTTCCACCAGCCTTGGAAATGCCGTCGGAGATGCCTTTGCAACGGTCTTCGAGATTCTGCGCGCCGGGGATGGTGTTGACGCAGATCACGTTCTTCTGGCCCTTGGCGGAGAAATACTCGCCACCGGCGAGGCCGGCCGGGTATTCTTCGTTGCCGACATAGTTGAGCGCACCCAGTTCCTTGGCCTTGGCACTGCCACCTGCGTTCATGAGGATGATCTTGATGCCAGCAGCCATGGCGTCCTTGATGGCCGGATCTTGAGCTTCCGGTACCCAGTCCGGAATCACAATGCCATCGACCTTCATCGAGATCGCCGTGCGGATCAATTGCACCACGTCGGGCGCGAAATTGTCGTAGTTCTGCAGACGGAGATAGTTCACGCTGCCGCCATTGGCGACAATGCCAGGGGTCGCGTCATCAAGGCCCTTCTTGATCTTGTTCCAGAAGGCATCGTCATTCGAACCGCCGATGACGGCAATATTCGCCGACAGGGCAGCCGTGGCACTGACCGCAAGGACAGCGGCCGTTGCCAAAATTGTTTTCATCATATTCATCGTCTTCCTCCCATTGTCCGTCACCATGACGGGTTGCTGAAACGTTGTGTTGTCAGGCGGCGCTTGCGTCCTGCTTCTTGTTGATGCGCGCGACTTTCTTGGCGTAACGCTCGTCCATGCGGGCTTGCGCTTCCTTCGAGCCGTCGTGCCAATAGCCGAACCATTTATCGAGCGGGATCAGGCCATCGCCGCCGTAGTTCACCTCAAAATACTTGTGGTGCAGGTAGTGCAGATAGGCGTGGCTATCGAGTGCCGTGTCCTCGGTGAGTTCAAGCTTGTCGAAGCCGATGTGGCCGTTGACGGCGCCATAACCCGCCATGTGCAACTGGAACAGCGCGATCAAAGGATTGGACGGCAGCACGAGATGCCACCAGACGACGCCATGGTAGAGAAATGTCTCGACCGGATGCATCGACAGCGACGACCATGGCGAGGGGTTCACCGAGTTGTGGTGGATCGAGTGAATCCACTTGTAGAGGAAGGGATGGTGGATAGCGCGGTGAATGAAGAAGAAGTTCACCTCATGGATCAGTGGTGTCGCCAATAACATCAGCGCCAGCCAATAGGGATGCTCCGACCAATCCAACCAGTAAACATAGTGGTTGGCGAAGCACCACAGCATGAGCACTTCAACGAGCGTCCACATTGTGATGCCGGAAAGATAACTGCGCAGGAAATTGTCGATGTTCTGGCTCTTGAACCAGAACACGTCAGACGCCTGTTCCGAGGGAAATTTGTGGTGGTACTTGAAGCGTTGGCCCTGGACCTTGCGAAGGTAGTAACGCCATTCGTAGAAGCCGTAGAAGAGAAACGCTGCCAGCCAGTTGACGCCCAGCAGCCAAGCCGCCCAGCCCCAGGACAGGGTCTTCATGGTCTCGAGGTCGGGCACGACGAAGTTCCA
>JANLTS010000188.1:0-2189 GCA_031363045.1 Hyphomicrobiales bacterium | reverse complement strand
TCGACATCGCGCTGTGGGATGTTCTTGGCAAGGCGCTGGGCCAGCCGGTGGGGCGCCTGCTCGGTGGTGTTTACCGCACGCGCGTCAAGCCCTACTGCTCCCTGCTGATGGAAGAGCCAGACAAGATGGCCGCCACGCTGCGCCCCTACAGGGACATGGGTTTCAGGGCATTCAAGATCGGCTGGGGTCCTTTTGGCCGCCGGGAGAGTACCCGCAACGATGAAGCCATCGTCGCGGCAGCTCGTGGTGCCGTGGGCGATGACAGCCAACTGCTTGTCGATGCGGGTGCGAGCGATGCCTATTGGCCCAACGGATTGCGCTGGGCCATCAACACCGCCCACATGCTGGCTGGCTACGGCGCGGGCTGGTTCGAGGAGGCGCTGAAGCCCGATGCGATCGATGATTACTGTGAACTCCGGCGTCAGAGCCCGGTGCCCATCGCCGGGGGCGAGGTGTTGACACGCCGGCAAAGCTTCACGCCCTGGCTGCTGCGTGGCGCCTTCGACATCGTGCAACCTGATGCGACGAAAGTGGGCGGCATTTCGGAGCAGCGCCGGATTGCATGGATGGCCGAGGAATTTGGCGTGAAATATGTCGGCCACGGCTGGAACACGGCACTGGGTGTCGCGGCCGACCTGCAGCTTGCAGCCGCCCTGCCCCAGGTGGACCTCGTCGAGTTCATCGGCGGCAGCGCCTATGTGGATGGGTTGCTGGCCCAGCCCTTCAGTCTCGACAGCGAGGGCTACCTCGAGATTCCGATGACACCTGGCCTCGGTGTGACGCTCGATCCGGCCAAAGTCGCCCGATATTCACCCAACGCCGCGGCCCTCTTCAAGCCGTGACCGGCGTAACGTTAGGTACATCCGCCATCCGCTTCACTCGACTCCAACAGGTCAACGGCAGAACCAAAGACCGAGCGGACACCGTAACGCTTCTCGGCAAAGAAGCCGCATCCGATGACCCCCGCTCTCAACGGTGGCTGTGACATGATGTTGGATGCTCCGTCAGTGGATTTCGCCCGAGCGCCGCAACGCATCCCGCAGCATGTGGCTGTCGAAGCCAGGGTGCTTGGCCATGTCGAGGATCACCTTCTCGCGCCGCGAAACCAAATCGATCGCCGCTGGCAGCTTCTTCACCGCATCGGCCGGAATAACAACAGCACCGTGAAAATCAGCGTGGATCACGTCGTCGTGGCGGGCCAACATACCGAAGATGTTGGCGGCGCAGTTCATCTGCACCATGTGAATGTGTGCGTGGCTCGGGCCAACACGTCCGCCAATGATCTGGAAGCCCGGCGCCAGCATATCGAGATCGCGGAATGAACCATTGGTGACGCAACCAGCAACACCAAGAGCCTTGTGAATTGTCGTCTGAACCTCGCCCCAGAAGGCGCCAAATCCCGGCCTGTCGTCGATATCCTGAATGACGGCAATGGTTGGAATGCCAGCGGGCGAGACATAGTCATACCAGTCTTCCCGTGCCGGAATGGGCCCGCGTGGCGGCTCCTTGGCGCGCACGAGGCCGGTTCTCGCAAGCCCGACGATGGGCGGAAACTTGCGGTCGACGGCCACCATCTGCTCCACCGTGAACCCCACGGCGCGGCGCTCGGGCACGATCAACTCGAGACCGTTGCAGATCGTCGGCGTGTCCCATTGTTTCAAGACCTCGAGGTCGGCGGCGGTAAAGGGAAACTTGTCCATGGCGTTCCGTCCTGGAGATTGACTGTGAGTGCGCGTGACTGGTCTTGTTCAGGCCTTGGGGCGCACGCTGGCGTGGGTGCGTGCCGACTCGTAGGCAGCCTCGACAAGCGCGTAGGTCTTGAGATTGTCTTCGCCCGATGTATCCGCCGGCACGCCGGCACGCAGCGCGTCGAGCATGTGCTTGCAGGTGTTGCGCGCAGCCTCCTGGGAAACATGCCACGGCCTCGTCGTCCACGACAGAAGTGGTGTGCCGACGCGCTCCTCGAAGGAGAGTCCCTCGGTGGTCACGGTCATCACCTCGCCTTTCTTCATGACGATCGAACCAAGCGGCCCTTCGATTTCGAGCAGTGTCTCCGGGAAAGCGTCATCCGAACGCCGTGCCCCATAGGTGCACTCAACGTCCGAAACCGCCCCCGACACGTGGCGGAGCGTCATCGTGGCGGTGTCCTCGGCGCGAACCTTCGGATTGCGGCGCTGCGTCTCGCAATA
>JANLTS010000181.1:0-3438 GCA_031363045.1 Hyphomicrobiales bacterium | reverse complement strand
CACATCACCTTTGAACTCAAGGGCGAGAAGCTGAAGGGGAACTGGCATCTCGTGCGCCTCAAACCGCGCGCCAAAGAAAAACATGACAATTGGCTGTTGATAAAATCCGATGATGCGGACGCCAGGCCGGGCGACACGATGCTTGACGATTCTCCGCTTTCGACGAAGTCGGGGCTGACGGTCGAGGAGATTGGCGAAAGCCAGCCCGCAAATGCTGCGAGGCCCGGGGCCCGCAAACCGCAGCGACTAAAAACTTCCATGCCCGATTTCATTGCGCCAGCGTTGGCGACTCTGAAGGCGAAGCCACCCTCCGGCGAGGAGTGGCTGCATGAAGTGAAATTCGATGGCTACCGGATCCAGGTCCACATCGCATCCGGAAAGGTTCGTTTGCTGACCCGCTCGGGATTGGATTGGACGGGCCGCTTTGGCGGAAAGGTTACCGGAGAACTGGCCCGGCTACCCTGCGCGCAAGCGATTGTGGACGGTGAAATGGTGGTGCTGTCTGATGGCGGCATCGCGTCGTTCTCAGCACTGCAAGCCGGCCTTTCGGATGGCCGCACCGATGGGATGGTGTATTACGCATTCGATCTTCTCTATCTCGATGGCACGTCGTTGCGCGACGCACCCCTGAAAGAACGCAAGGTGCTGCTGGCCGATTTACTCCGGCGCCAAAGCGCCAGTTCGCCGCTGCGCTTCAGTGAACATTTCGAAGAGTCCGGAGAGGTCATGCTTGCCCATGCCTGCCGCATGGGGCTTGAGGGCGTGGTTTCAAAACGCGCCGATTCGCCATTTCGCAGTGGACGCACACTGGCGTGGATCAAATCGAAGTGTGTCCAACGGCAGGAGTTCGTAATTGTCGGCTATCTGCCATCGACAGCAACCGGCCGTGGATTGAAATCTCTGCTCCTCGCCTATCATCAAAACGGCAAGCTCACTTATGCCGGCCTGGTTGGCACTGGTTTTTCAGCCAGAAGCGGCGACGACATTAAGCGAAAACTCGATGCAGTAAAGTCGACGGTCCCGGCAATCGCCTCGCTCGCAGCGAAGCAAAAGCGCGCTGTCTGGGTGCGGCCTGTTCTCGTCGCCGAGGTCGCCTTCCGCGCATGGTCCGGTGGCGGCCTCTTGCGCCAGGCCTCTTTCAAGGGATTGCGCGAGGATAAGGAGGCGGACAATATCATGAAGGAATCGCAGTCAAGACCCGCGCCGGCGGCCAATGCCCGAACCCGATCCGGCGAACGGAGGTCCAAGGCGCCAGCGAAAGTGGCGGCGCCAATGACCAGCGTGGCCGTGAGCAATCCGGACAAGGTTTTGTGGCCGGAGGCGAAAATCACAAAGCTGGACATGCTAGTCTACTACGGATCTGTCTGGCCGCGGATGAAGAGCTTGGTCATTGATCGGCCGCTCAGCCTCCTGAGGGCACCAGACGGGATCGGCGGCGAGCAGTTTTTCCAGAAGCATGGCTCGCCCGGCTTGTACAAGGCAATCCACGAGATCAAGGATCCTGCCGGCGGCGGCGAACTGCTATACATCAAGGATTTCGATGGCATTGCGGCGCTGGTGCAACTCGGTGTCGTCGAAATCCATATTTGGGGCGCCAAGATCGATGCTCTCGAAACCCCGGATCAGATCGTCTTCGATCTCGACCCTGACGAAGGTCTCGATGTCGCGGAGGTGCGCGCAGCGGCGCTTGAAATCAAAGAGCGGATCGGCAGCCTCGACTTACCGGCATTGTTGAAAACGTCAGGCGGCAAGGGTTTCCATATCATTGTGCCATTGAAACCCAAGGCCACGTGGGGCGACGCCAAAGAGTTTTCCCGCGATTTCGCGCTGGCAATGGCGCAGGCGAATCCCGACCGATACACCGCAACGCTTGCCAAAAAGGCGCGCAAGGGCAAGATCTTTATCGACTATTTGCGCAACGCCAGGGGCTCCACTGCGGTCGCCCCATACTCGCTCCGCGCTAACACGGCCGCGGCGGTTTCAATGCCTATTACCTGGAGTTCGTTGGAACTGGGAGTAAATCCACAAACCTTTGCCTTTAAGGGTGACTCCACCCGAAACGCCTTGGAAAAACAAAATCCCTGGGCCGACATTTCTCGGATTGCGAAGGCTCTTCGCGGGTAGGGTCAATTGTCATTCATCTGATCGTTCCGGAGTTATCGCTTTGCAGGAGTTTCGGCAGAACGCTTGATCGGTGGTGGCGCCTTCTTTGATGCGGTGATCACGCCGACACCATCAGGCCTTTGCTTGGCTGGGCCTTCGTGATCCGCGTTGTCCGACGACTTTGGCGGGTTCCTCGATGCAGTGATTACACCGGCACCGGGCTGCGCGTCCGCCCCTGACTTCTGAGCCGAATGACGATTGTCTCGATTGCTAGCCATGGCCGTTTCCCATTTGAGTTGTACACATGCCAATTGCCGCCGCGATGAACATTGCCAAGCAATGCGCCGGGTCGTTGAATGGCGGCGGACGCTGAGTTTTGCCGAGCAGAGCTTCAACTCTTGCCACAGGTTCAGTCAGTACGTTTGTCTGGAGTAGTGCCCTTACTTGTGTCTTCGGCAGGCTTTCTGTTTGCTGTCGTTGACGCATTCTTCGCAGGCGTATTCACACCCACGCCCTGATGCTTTTCGCCTTCCGTCTTCGGGTTGGAACTACGATTTTCCTTGTTGCTGGCCATGGCCGTCTCCCGTTGCTTGAAGAAGTTTTCTGGAAACGGACGACATTATGTTTGGTTCCACAACGCTTGATGCCAACGCGGCAAATGGAACCTTATGCGCCGATCCGGGTTGTTCATGGATGGTGACCGGCGCGCCAGATATCCTGTTCGCGACGCCCTGAAACTGCGGAAGACTTGATTTTCAGCATTCAACTGCCGACGGCCTGTCTGGCCAGGTCGACACCGTCGGACGGAGAATCAAATGGAGAGGGTGAAATCATGGCACGCCACACATCAAAGTCCGCAAAGGCGGGCGATTTTGGGCCGGGCGGAGAAACGCACCAGGTTTCGCCAAAAGAGACTGGCGGCGATAGCCTCACCACCAATTTCGGGATCCGCATTGGCGACAATCAGAATAGCCTCAAGTCCGGCCCCCGGGGCGCAATACTTCTCGAAGACCTCGTCCTGCGGGAAAAGATCTTTCACTTCGACCACGAACGCATTCCCGAACGCATCGTCCATGCCAGAGGCTCCGGCGCCCACGGCTATTTTGAATGCACATCAGCCATTCCGGAACTGACGAAAGCCCATCTCTTGCAAAAGAAGGGGCGACGGACGCCGGTGTTCGCGCGATTTTCGACGGTCGCCGGAGGTGCCGGCTCGGTTGACACACCGCGCGATGTCCGCGGATTTGCGGTCAAATTCTACACACAGGAAGGAAATTGGGATCTGGTCGGCAACAACATCCCGGTTTTCTTCATCCAGGATGCCATCAAGTTCCC
>JANLTS010000148.1:0-1625 GCA_031363045.1 Hyphomicrobiales bacterium | reverse complement strand
TTTAATCCGACATCCACCCGATGACCGGCCTGTTGAGAGCAAGTTTTGCGCAATCTGGCTTCCGTTGCAAGGCCAGACCCGGCAATTGGTATCGGCAATCCGCCAAAGCCGTGAAGTCTGCCCGTTGCTGGCCGAGAATGCCGTTTTCGCTTTCATCGGGGCGTAGTCCTCCCGTGGTTTGATCTGGAACGCACGACAACCGGGCTGTTCATGCCGCTTCCGGGTCGGGCGGCGGCCGCAGTTCGGCAATGAGCCGCAGGATGCTGGCGATGAGTTGCCTCGGAATGGCGACCTCGGCCATCTGGAAGGCAACGTAGCGGCCATGGCTGATGACCTTGGCGCCGATCTTGATCAGCTTCTCCCTCAAGCTGGTCAGCGACCGGTCTTTGATCGGCTCGGGTGTCGCCAAGCCGGTCAAGGAACACCTCCTTCACTCGCGCCAAGAGCTCGGCGTCGAGGACGTCGATGTCGATCCCAATGACGCCAGAGGCACCACCAGTGGCAATTCCGATTCCACAGCCGGGGTAAGCGGCCCAAGCGTCGATCAGGGCACTCAGGGGCTTTGATGTGGGCGAAGCGAGGCCAGCCCGTCATGGGGCGCCTGATCGCCGAACTGCGGCCGCCGCCCGATCCATCACCGGCGTGAACGGCCCGGTTGTCACGCGTTCCAACTCAAACCAAGGGAGAGCTTTGTCTTGATGAACGTGAAATCAACATTCCCGGCGCGCAAAGCGCAGACATCACGGCTTTGGCGGACCGGTGATGCCATTTTCCAAGGTTCGATCTTGCCAGAGTTGCCAATTCGCGCAAAACTCGGTCACATCAGTCCGGTCATCTGGTGGATGTCAGCTCAGGAGTCTTTCCTGCGCTTGTCGAAGACGCGCCGTGATTCTTCTATTTTATCGAGATTGTCAGCAGCCCAAGTCCAGACTCCGCAGAACGCTTCACCCAGACTCAGGCCAAGATCAGTCAGCCGGTACTCGACCCGGGGCGGGATAACCGGATGCACAGTCCTGATCAACAGGCCGTCGCGCTCCATCTGCCGCACTGTCTGGGTCAGCATTTTCTGGCTTATGCCGCCCACTAATCCTGAAAGCCGCGTGAAGCGCGTTTCGCCATGCTCGGCCAGGACGTCGAGGATGATCATGGTCCATTTGTCAGCGACGCGCCCGATCACCTCTGTCACGAGCGCTTCGACGCGCGGGTCCGAGTGACTTTCCGGATAGGGTGTCATTGCGCCGGACACGTGTTTCTGTGACATGCGAGCACTCTCTTTTCGGTAACTATAGAACTCTTCGGTGCCTACTTCTGGATGGAAAGTGGCAACCCTATATCAGTTGGGCGAGAGAACATCACTTGAAAGTCTGGAGCGGAATCCATGAATCTCAATAACAACACCATTTTGATCACTGGCGGCGGCGCGGGCATCGGCCGTGGCCTGGCGGAAGCGCTTCACGCCGAAGGAAACCACATCATCATCACGGGCCGGCGAGAAGCGCCTCTGCAAGATACGGTTCGGGCCAATCCCGGCATGCATTACTATGTGTCTGATGTCGAGAATGCGGACGCCGTCAGCGCCCTTGTTTCGCGGGTTGTGAAGGACCATCCGGCGCTCAACGTGCTGA
>JANLTS010000129.1:0-11158 GCA_031363045.1 Hyphomicrobiales bacterium | reverse complement strand
CGACACCGAGGGCTGTTCCTCACCACCCTCAGTTGCTTCGCCACCGGTGCCAGCCTCCGCAACTTCGATCAGGAAGCCCGGTTTTTCGGGAGCTTCCGCATGATAGATCGCGCCTGAAAGCTCCTTCAGTCCAAAGGCCATGAGAGCGGTGCCAAGAATTGCGCCGTAAATCTTGTAATTCTCGTTCATTGACATGAAGCTATGGACCCCTTGAGCCGTCGATCGGGGGCGGAAACTAATTGTTTCTCATCGCCGCCGCAATACGTATAAGGGCGCTTGTACCAATTTGCCGCGCCTTTGACTAAGCCCATGATTGAAAACCAGAATACAATCGTCGTCATACCAGCCCGGATGGCCTCCACCAGGCTTCCTGGAAAGCCGTTGGCCGATATCCACGGCCTGCCGATGATTGTGCATTGCTGGAAACGGGCAGTGGAAGCGAACGTTGGGCAAGTGCTTGTCGCCGCAGCCGAAGTCGAGGTGGCCGACGTCATCCGGGCTCACGGTGGCGATGCCATTATGACAGACCCGGCTTTGCCGTCCGGTTCTGATCGCATTGCCGAAGCATTGTCATTGCGCGATCCGCAGGGGCGTTTCAGTTTCGTGGTCAACTTGCAGGGAGACCTGCCGACCATTGATTCGCTGTCGATCCAGCGTTGCCTTGCCGGATTGGTCAATGATGTTGCGGACATTTCGACCATCGCCGCGCGCATTGGTGTTGACGAGGACGTTGCCAATCCCAACATCGTTAAGGCGATCGCTCCCTTGAGCAGCGAGCGGGAAGTGGCATTTGCGCGCGACTTTGTACGTCAGGTGGGGCCAGAGCACTCCGCCCCTTTCTGGCATCATATCGGTGTCTATGCCTATCGCCGGCCGGTGCTCGAACGTTTCGTCTCGCTAGCCGTGAGCGAACGGGAAGCAGACCGGAAACTTGAGCAGATGCGAGCGCTCGACAATGACATGAGGATCGTGGTTGTACGGGTCGACACGGTGCCATTGGGGGTAGACACGCCCCACGATCTCGAAATCGCCCGCCGCATGCTGAGGAAAACCTGATGCTCCCGAAAATCGCCTACCAGGGCGAACCCGGTGCCAATTCGCACATTGCCTGTATCGAAGCCTATCCATCCCATGAACCGATGCCGTGCGGCACGTTCGAGGATACATTCCAGGCGGTGAGCGAGGGCGAGGCGGCGCTGGCGATGATACCGATCGACAATTCTGTGGCCGGGCGCGTGGCGGACATCCATCATCTGCTGCCGCACTCTAATCTCTACATCATCGGCGAGCATTTCCTGCCCGTTCATCACCAGCTGATGATTCTGCCGGAGGCTGAGTGGTCAACCGTTCAGACGGTTCACAGCCACGTTCATGCTCTTGGTCAGTGCCGCAAGGTCATTCGTGAAATGCAGGTGAAACCAGTTGTAGCGGCCGACACGGCGGGCGCGGCGCGTGAGCTCTCGCAAAACCGGGATTCGTCCCGAGCAGCCATCGCCACGCGATTGGCGGCCGAGATTTATGGCCTGAAGATCGTCCGGGAGGATGTCGAAGACGAAAGCCACAACACAACGCGTTTCGTCGTGCTGTCAGCGACACCGCAGGACGCCGAGCCCGAAGACCTGCCGGTGATGACGACATTCGTGTTCCGTGTGAGGAACGTTCCGGCGGCGCTCTACAAAGCGATGGGCGGATTTGCCACGAATGGCGTGAACATGACGAAGCTGGAATCATACCAGATCCAAGGACAGTTTTCCGCGACTCAGTTCTATGCTGATATCGAGGGCCATCCGTCCGAGCGGCATGTCAGGCTGGCGATGGAGGAACTCGAATTCTTCACCAGCTATCTACGTGTGCTCGGTATTTACAAAGCTTCGCCGCATCGCGCGGAACTGGCGCGGCGCTTTAAGGAACTTCAAGGTAACTGAAGTGCAGCCGATATCAGCTCATGGGCGATAGCAATGGGGTTGGCTGCATATAGTCCGCCGGGATGGGTCCTTGCCAACATCAGGTGAGCGTCCGCAGCTGAGAACCAGCGCGCGTCTTCAAGTTCGTTATAATCAATGTTGATGTCCGACGAAAGAGCATCGCCGACAAGTCCGATCATCAGGTTCGACAGGAAGGGCCAAGGCTGGCTGGCGGCATAACGCACCGCACCGACGCGGATGCCGGATTCTTCAAACACTTCGCGGCGGGCGGCATCCTCGATGGTTTCGCCAGGTTCCACAAAGCCCGCGAGCGCCGAGTACATGCCAGGCGTCCAGGGCTTCTGGCGTCCGAGCAGAATGTTGCCTTCATGCTTGACGACGATAATGACAACGGGGTCAGTGCGGGGGAAATGATCCATGTTGCAGGATGGGCAGTGGCGGCGGTAACCGCCATCCATCGTCTCGTTGCGGCCACCACAGTTGGAACAGAAGCTCCGCCGTTCGTGCCAATGGATCAGTGATCGCGCTTGCGCAAGAATGCCGAGCAATTCGGGTGAAACCAATTGTTCCATGGCAAGGCTGCGGAGATCGAACAGGTCTTCGGTTTCCTCGGTCTTGGCAGCAAACCAGGGTGTTCCTGCAGGATCAATCCCAAGGAAAACGGATACGATACCGCCTGGGTCCGGGGACGTGACGAGGGTGCCATCGCGCATGACGGTCTTGTCGCCATTGATGCGAATGAAGCGGGCGTTGGATTTTGCCCTCTGCGCCGCAATCCAGTTGCTGTCGGGCCGCTGATTGGCGTGGCGGTCGAGTGGATTGACGACATAGGCAAGCGGCATTTGGGGGGATTACTCCTGAAGCGAAAACGCGCCCGCTGCTTTTGGCCCGGACGCGTTTTGGCTTCAAGAGATTTAGGTGATCAGCTGTTAACAGCCATCGGTGCTGTGGATTCGCGTTCCTTCAACATGCCGTCGACGACGACGACAGTGCGTTCCAGGTCGGCAATTGCGTCTTCGAGTTCGACCCGCTGCTTGCGCAAGGCGTCAAGGCGCTCGCGCATTTTGGTCGAGGCAATTCGCAATTGAGTGAGCTGGCCGTCACGCAGATTGTAGAGATCCAGCATTTCCTTGATCTCTTCCAGCGCGAAGCCGACCTTCTTGCCGCGCAAAATGAGTTGCAGACGAGCGCGGTCGCGGTAGCTGAACAGACGGGTCCAGCCGCGGCGGGCTGGATGAAGCAGCCCCTTTTGCTCATAAAACCGAAGGGTGCGCGGGGTGACTTCGAACTCGCGGCAGAGTTCGGTGATCGAGTAGGTACGATCGCGGTTGGACCGGTCTTTGGCTTCTTGTGCAATCATCATTCTCTAGCTCCATGCGGAATATGACGTTCGGTATAGGCGCTTTCGGGCGGCATGTGTATCCCCTGCGTCAATGTCATCGGGTCGAACCCGTGAATTGTCGATGTCTTGGTTACGATTGCCATTTGTAAACCAGCCAGCTCGGCCTTTCCATGCTTCTGATTCGCCCTCAAGGATCAACTGCTTAACTGAATATTTACCAAAACCGTTAACTTTTGCAGTGGGAAATCCAGCACCCGCTTTGCGTTCCGTCGATATCGACGATCGCAAGGGTGCCAGCAGTCGAGAGAAGAAAACACAATGAAACCGGGCATTCCTTGGAGCGTCAAAGGCATCGAACCGGAAGTCCGGGAGGCGGCAAAGCATGCTGCCCGGCGCGCCGGCATGACCTTGGGCGAATGGCTGAATACGGTGATTCTTGACCAGAATGAGTCCGATTCCGCATCACATCCGACTGAAGTCCAAGCCCCAGAGCAAGAATATTTCGCACGAGCGCCCGAACCTGCTCCTGCGCCTGCCCCGCAACAGCGGTGGGGGGAAGCGCCCTCGCGCCGCCCCGAAGCCTCCATTCGTCTCGAAGACATCGCGCAACAACTTTCGCAATTAGCACAGCGCGAACGCGAGTCGGCGACCATCATGCATTACGAGGCGCCGCGTCAACGCAGTGAGGACCGCGATACGCTGAACCGCATCCTGAGCCGAATCGATAGTAACGAGCGTCAAGCGGTTGAAGCTTTCACGGCTGTCAATGAGCGGCTCTCGATTCTCGGCAGTCAGATCGCCACGGCCAGGCCTCAAACCATTGAGAAACCAGAGGATGTTCCAGGTTACCTGGCACTTGAAGCGGCTATCCGAAATGTTGTCGAGCACATCGAGGTTAGCGAAAGGCGTACCCGCGACGGCCTGAAGTCGATGCAGGATCGCCTGGGCGATATGGCTGAACGCGCCACAAGGCCAAGCAACCCGGACGAACTGGTACGCTCTGCTCCGGCTTTTTCCAGCCTTGAAGCGCGTATTGTCGAAATGGCCTCACGTTTGCAGCGGTCTGAGAACCTGTTGCACGCCGGCTTGCCGGACGATGTTCGCAAGGAATTGAACCAGTTGGCCGATCGCATTGAGGAAGTACGAGCTTCCTCCGAGCAAATCGTCACACAGGCTCAGACCTCTGCCGCGGGTGCGGCGCGAAGTGAACTTCGCGGCATCGAAGAGCGCATTCTTGGTGTTCTCAAGGAAGCGCAGGCGACAATTGGCTCGCAACAATCAACTGTGGTCGATCTTCAGCGACTAAAGGGCGAGGTCGGCGGTCTTAACAAACGGTTCGACGACGTCAAGCAGACTGCTGCATCAGAACGCGATGTCCATGCCTTGCGCGTGGCGGTGGAACAGCTATCGACGCGCGTGGCGCAGGGTCCAGATATGCGCCCCATCGCCGACATGGACCACCGGTTAGGTGAACTGACCCGCAAGCTGGACCAGAACAGTGCTGCTACGCGTAACCTGCCGCAATTTGGCGAACTGGAGCGGCGCATCGCCGAACTCGATCATCGCCTCGGTGAAGCCATGCGGTTGCAGGGGGACCAGCAGGCAGTGACGGCGCTTGAACAGCACATCGCCGCCGTCAATGAGCGCGTCAGCCACACAGAGGATCAACTTGGCCATCTTGAGACCATGGAGCGGGCAATTCACCAGCTCTATGACAGTCTCGAGCAGAGCCGCTCGCAGGTCAGTCAGACGGCGGAAGACGCTGCCAATCGCGCGGTGGAACGTGTCATGTCCACTCAATCCCAGCCGGGTCCGTCACCGGAACTGAAGGCGATGGAAGATGGCCTAAGGGCGGTTCGTGACAGCGCGGCGAATGCCGAACAACGCAACCAGGAAACACTTGAAGCGGTTCACGAGACACTTGAGCAAATCGTCAGCAAACTCGCAGAGCTTGAGACGACTGCCGCCGGCCACCAACTTGCCGTCAACATGGCACAGCAAGCTGTGGAGCAAGGCCAACCTGAAACCGATGTGGGCATTGCCGACAGGCCGGTCGAACCTCAGGTAACGGCTCAACCGCAGTTCTACGATCCTGAAGGGGTGTTTGATCAACAGCTGTTCACCGCTCCTGGTGATTCCAAGCCGGCCTGGTCTTCGGGTCATGCGCTGCCTGCCGAGCCAATGCCAAATGCTTTAGCGGAACCAGCACTGCCGCGCATGCCTGAGTTCACACCAGCGGCTTCGCAAACTCCAGCTCCTGATTTCTCCCCTGGAGAGGGTGCGGGTGGCGATGATTTCATTGCAGCTGCGCGACGTGCCGCGCAGGCTGCAGCCGCCCGTCCCAGTGTTGCCCCGGCAGACTTCAGGCCAGTGGGAGTGCCTGAGGCACCGAAGGCTTCGCGATTCTCGCTGTTCAAGCGGAAGCGGCAGTCTGCGCCAATTACCTATGTCAACGGCCAGCCTGTCATAGATCGCCCTGCCGTTTCAACAAATGAGAACAAGCGCAGGAAACTGGTCCTTGCCGGTATCGTTTTGCTTGCGGCAGTTTCGGCGTTTGCCTTCAATATTCTTGCAAAGCCAAAAGTGGTGAAGCAGACGTCGTCGTTCGAGGCGCCGGCACTGATCATTCCGAATACACCGGCACTGACTTCGCCAGCCGTTTCGACACCAAAGTCGCCAATCGAAGTTGCCGGGCCAATGCCGCTTCAAAGCGGGCAGCAATTCTCCACGGCTAGCATGCCATCGGTAGATGGTATGGCGACTGGGTCCTTACCGGTTAAGAAAACCGATGCAACGCTGGTTTCGATCGTTGCGGAGCCAGGAGAATCTCGTGCCGAGATGCCACCTGCAGATTCTGGACCGGAAGCGCTTCGAGCCGCCGCCGCCCGCGGCGATGCCAAGGCACAATTCATTATCGCCAGCCGTTACCTCGATGGCCAGGGGGTGGCTCAAGATCTTCCGAAGGCCGCATACTGGTATCAACTATCGGCAGCGCGCGGGTTGGCCCCATCGCAATACCGGCTTGCGACATTGTTCGAACGCGGCAAAGGCGTGCCGCAGGATGCAGCGACGGCTCTCCTCTGGTATGAACGCGCCGCCACCGGCGGCAACGTGAAGTCGATGCACAATGCGGCCGTGATCGCGGCGGGTAACCAGGCCGGAACGCCCAACTATGACAAGGCGTTCCGCTGGTTCAAGGCAGCGGCCGAGCGGGGATTGCACGATAGCCAATTCAATCTGGCTGTTCTTTTTGAGCGTGGCCTTGGTACGCGCGTAGATGCCAGGGAAGCCTTGTTCTGGTACACGCTTGCCGCGAAACAGGGAGATGGCGACGCCGCCAAGCGTGCCGAAAAGCTGGCCAAAAACATGACAGCTGCTGATTCTGCGAGTGTGTCAGGCCGCGTCTCTGCGTGGTCACCGTTTGCCGCCGAGGACGAGGCGAATGTCGTCGCTCTAACCGACCCGCGGTGGAGCGATCAACCTGCCGAAGTGCCATCCACGGCTACGGTCACTGACAGCAATGCCGCAGTGCCCGGACAGATTGAGGCAGAGCCTGATGTGACGGAGAATCCGATCACTGAAGCGCAGGGGCTTTTGATCAAGCTGGGTTACAATGTTGGTACGCCAGATGGAAAGATCGGTAGCCGCACCGCTAACGCCATTCGCCTGTTTCAATTACAGTCGGGCATGAAGGTGACGGGCGACCTGTCGCAACAATTGCTCGAGGCGATGCGAACAAAAGCTGGAGCTTGAGGCCAACACGGCAAACGGTCCAATCGATGGTATGACCGACCTCCGAAATAATGCGCGAATTCCAGATTCGGCCCTTGCGCTTGGAATTGCCGGTTTGATTCCATTTGCGGGTGGTGCCTTGGCACTGTGGCTGCCAGGATTGCTTCACGCATCCGGGCAAGGACTTCTTATCAGCTATGGTGCGATTATCTTGACGTTCCTCGGAGGTGTCCGCTGGGGCACGGCGATGGGGCCTTATGATGGAAGGCGCCAGGGTTTCGATTTCACCGCAGGCGTGTTGGGATCGCTAGGAGGACTTGCCGCCTTGTTTCTGCCGGCGATTCCCGCGCTCACGCTACTGATTGCCGGCTTCCTGCTTCACGCGCTTTGGGATGTGAGGAGTGTCGAGGCCGGCCGCTTGCCACCGTGGTACGGCAAGCTCCGCATGAAGCTCACCGTTGGAGCGGAACTTTCACTCATCCTCGGTCTAGTCGCGGTGGTAGTCACCTGACCTTGGAAGCTGGAAAACGGTGGATGCTCCGGGTACCGATCATCCAGACTTGAAATTCCTCGAACAGGTTGTCGAAGGCCTCGGACTTCACATTCAAAGCGCCGGTGTAACTGCCGAAGGCCGGCATGATCATGCGGCGCGTGTCGGCAATGAAGCAACGGCAACGAATGCGATGCCCACGCGCCTCTACGGCGGCTGCGGGATGCAAGTGGCCGGCAATCTCGAACAAGCCGGGCCGCAGTGATTGCGGTTCATGCCGGAGCACGACTGGCCCCAAGACAAGCTCGCTGGCAATCTTGCCACCAATATCGGTTGGAGGATGTGGATCATGATTTCCGGTGATCCATATTGTTTCGGTATCCGACGTGATGGTTCTCAGTGCCGCAAGATCGTCCTGATCAATTCTCTCCCGCGCGCCGCCGTCGTGGAAACTGTCGCCCAGGAATATGAGGCGTTGCGGCTTGACGGTCTGGATTGCCGCCGAGAGCTGGCGCAACGATTCGCGCGTATCATAAGGCGGTAGATGGACGCCACGGCGGGCCAGGCTCGAGCCTTTTTCGAGGTGCAGATCGGCTATGAGCAGGGCACCAAAATCGGGGACGTAGAGCGCGCCCGATAAGTCAGGAATGAAATCGAGGCCGGCGAGGCTGATACGCTGCGATCTAGACAAGCCGTATGGCCTCGTCGATGAGATCATTGGCGGCTTCAGCGAGAAGGGCATCATGGCCTTCGCCGTAAACCGATTCGCGGCCGATATCCAAGAGCACGGGCACGGCCAGTGGCGACACCGTGTCCAGCGCCCGGTGAGCGATTTGTCCGCGGATTCGCTTCAGCATGGTGCCAAGCCGATGAGCATCGACCAGACCTTCCGCCGCATCGTCCCAGGCGGCGCGGAGCAGGATGTGATCGGACTGGTGGCTGCGCAAGACGTCATAGATCAGGTCAGTGTTGACGGTCATTTGCCGAGCGGTCCTCTCCTTGCCCGGCTGGCGGCGTTCGATCAATCCGGCGATGATGGCGGCATTGCGGAAGGTTCGCTTCATCAGTGATGACTCGGCCAGCCAGGCATCGAGATCATCGCCCATCATGTCTTCATCGAAGAGTTTTGCCAGTGACAGGCGGCCGGCAGAGATGTGAAGCGAGATGTCGCGAACCATCCAGATGACGAGCGCATATTCGGAGGCGACAAATCCCAGTGGTTGAAGCCCGGCGCGTTCCAGTCGCCTGGTGAGCAGCATGCCGAGCGTCTGATGCGCCAGGCGACCTTCAAAAGGGTAGCAAACCATGTAGTGCTTGTCAGCGCGGGGAAAGGTTTCGACCAGCATCTGGCTGGCCTTGGGGACCGTGGACTTGTAGCGTTGCAAATTGAGCCAGTCCCTGACTTGCGGCGGGAGCGCAGGCCACGACGTGGGGTCGGCCAGCATCTCGCGCACCCGCTCCGCCAGGTAGGTCGAGAGCGGGAACTTGCCGCCCTGATAGGACGGGATTTTTGGTTCGCGGGTGTTGGAGCGCGAGGCGAGGGCGCCGAATTCATCCAGTCCCTCGAAGCGCAACACTTCGCCGGCAAACAGGAAGGTGTCGCCCGCCGACAGCTGGGTGAGAAACCATTCCTCGACTTCGCCGAGCACGCGGCCGCCCATCACCACGCGCTTGCCGAGGCGGCGGCGGATGCTGGCCAGCCGCACCTTCAGCATCTCGTCTTCGATGATGGTGCCCATGTTGAGCTTGTAGGTCATGATCAACCGTGGGTGCGACAGGCGCAAGGTTCCGTCTGCTTGACGCTTCAGCTTGGCATAACGCTCATATGCTTTCAGTGCGTAGCCGCCGGTCGATACATAGTCGACGGCCTTGTCAAAATCGTCGCGTGTCAGGTTGCGATAGGTCCAGGCGGAAGTGACTTCGGCGTAAAAATCGTGAGGGACAAAAGGCCCGGCGCAGGCGCGGCACATGATGTGCTGAGCCAGAACATCGAGTTTCAGCACCATCGGGTAGGCGGTGTCCTGGGCATTCTCTTGAGCGGCCTGCAGGGCCGCCTGGCATTCCAGCACCTCGAAGCGGTTGGATGGCACCAGCAGCGCTTCGGAGGGAAGGTCAAGCTTGTGGTTCGAGCGGCCGATGCGCTGCAGCAGGCGGCTTGAACCTTTGGGCGCGCCAACGTGGACGACGAGATCGACATCGCCCCAGTCGATGCCGAGTTCCAAGGTCGAGGTGCAGACCACCGCCCGGAGCTTTCCATCACCCATCGCCGCTTCAACCTTGCGGCGCTGGCCGACATCGAGCGAGCCATGATGCAGGGCAATCGGCAGATTCGCGTCATTGGCCTCCCACAGTGCTTGAAAAATCATCTCGGCTTGCGAGCGGGTGTTGACGAAGACGAGAGTCATTTTCGCGCGCATGATCTCGGCATAGATTTCGGCGATGGCATAGATCGCTGAATGACCCGACCACGGCACGCGGGCGACGGAGGCGAGGATGCGAATGTTGGGTCTGGCACCTGGTTGACCGAGCACCAGCGGGGCAGGGGATGCGCCGCTCGGCACCAGCCAGGAGCGCAGCGCATCGGGATCAGCCACAGTGGCCGACAGGCCGATTCGGATGGCATCAGGGGCAAGCGTCTGAACATGGGCAAGGGCCAGCGAGAGCAACACGCCGCGCTTCGAGGTGACAATCGAATGCAATTCATCGAGGATGATGGTGCGCAAGTTCTTCAGCAGGTGGGCGGCATGCGGATCGGCGACCAGCAGCGAGACCTGTTCTGGCGTGGTGATCAGAATATCCGGTGGATGCTGGCGCTGGCGCAGACGCCTGGAATGCGGCGTGTCGCCGGTGCGGGTTTCAATCGAGACGGGCAAGGCCATCTCGGCAACCGGTGCCTCGAGGTTGCGGGCGATATCGACGGCCAGGGCCTTTAGCGGCGAGATGTAAAGCGTGTGGATGCCTTCGGTCTTGCCTTGCCTGGCGCTGATCTCGATCAGGCTGGGCAGAAATCCGGCCAGGGTCTTGCCCCCGCCAGTCGGTGAAATCAGCAGCACGCTCTGGCGCTTTTCGGCGTGATCGAGCACCGCCAATTGATGGGCGCGCGGTTTCCAGCCACGAGCGGCGAACCAATCAGTGAAGCGTTGCGGCAGACTCATGCGTGCCAGCTTGACTTGCAAGGGCCGCCGACGCAACTCAGGGCATCATGTCATTCGATCCAAAATCGCCGATCACGCATCGCTCGGTCCTGACCGTGGCGGTGCCGATCATGTTGTCCAATGTTTCGGAACCGATGATCGGGGTGGTCAACACGGCGGTCATCGGGCAACTGCCGGACCCTTATTACATCGGCGCCATTGCGGTCGGCGCCTTGATCTTCTCCTTCATCTTCTGGGGCTTTGGCTTCTTGCGGCTTTCGACCGGCGGGCTTTCGGCGCAGGCGCTGGGAGCGGGTGACACGCCGGAACTGGTGGCGGTGCTGATCCGCTCGCTGATGATCGGGCTTGTCGCAGGCTTGGGGCTTGTGGCGCTGTCGCCGTTCATCCGCGAGGTGGCCTTCGATCTCATTGGCGGATCAGCGGAGATTCGCGATCACGGCGAGACCTATTTCAACTATCGCATCTGGGCGGCACCTGCGGCGCTGGCGAATTATTGCGTCATGGGCTGGTTCAT
>JANLTS010000012.1:0-12471 GCA_031363045.1 Hyphomicrobiales bacterium | reverse complement strand
ACCAAGCGCGAAATCCTCGAGATGACCCGCACCAAGGCGAAGCTCGACAAGTCGCTGGGCGGCATCAAGGACATGGGCGGCACGCCCGACCTGCTGTTCGTCATCGACACCAACAAGGAACAGATCGCCATCAAGGAAGCTAATCGCCTTGGCATCCCGGTGATTGCCGTGATCGACACCAATTCCGATCCCGCCGGTGTCACCTATCCGATCCCCGGCAATGACGACGCCGGCCGCGCTGTGGCGCTTTATTGCGACCTCATCAGCCGCGCCTGCATCGAGGGTATTTCGCTTGCCCAGTCTGGCTCGGGCGTTGACATGGGTGCTGCCGAAGAGCCGCTGCCCGAGGAAATCCCGGCCGCCTGATACACACGAAATTCGTCATCCCGGCGAAAGCCGGGACCCACTCAATCGTTTCAGTGGGTCCGGCTGAAGTTTACCCCGGACTCGATCCGGGGCCGGGATGACAGCATAAAATCAGCAGAAAGGAAAACAACATGGCCGACATTTCAGCTGGCATGGTGAAGGACCTGCGCGAGAAGACTGGCGTGGGCATGATGGATTGCAAGGCGGCATTGACCGCCACCAATGGCGACATGGAAGCCGCCGTTGACTGGTTGCGCGCCAAGGGCCTCGCCAAGGCCGCCAAGAAGTCGACGCGCGTTGCCGCCGAAGGCCTCGTCGCAGTTGCCGTTGCAGGCACCGTGGGCGCCGTCGTCGAGATCAACTCCGAAACCGACTTCGTGGCCCGCAACGAAAAGTTCCAGGCCATGGTGGCCGAGATTTCGAAGCTCGCGCTGCAGGCTGGCGGTGAGACCGAGAAACTCAAGGTCATGAAGTATCCGGGCACCACCCACGCGGTCGCCGAATACGTGGCCGAGATGGTGGCAGCAATCGGTGAGAACATGACAGTGCGCCGCACCGCGGTCTTGAAAGTAGCCGATGGAGTCATCGGCTCCTACGTCCACAACCAGATTGCCCCCGGCATGGGCAAGATCGGTGTCATTGTGGCGCT
This sequence comes from Hyphomicrobiales bacterium, assembly GCA_031363045.1. Lineage (GTDB taxonomy): Bacteria > Pseudomonadota > Alphaproteobacteria > Rhizobiales > Aestuariivirgaceae > Aestuariivirga. Next base: position 11,456 of record JANLTS010000012.1, on the reverse strand, counting down.
TGAGTCAACCGGCAAAAAAGATGAACTGGCGAATTTCGGCCGCCTGCTGGCGATGCATGTTGCCGCAACCAACCCGGTGGCGCTCACCCTCGATCAGGTCCCCGCCGACGTGCTGGCGCGTGAAGCCGCGATCCTCGAGGACAAGAACGCCGGCAAGCCCGCCAACGTGATGGAGAAGATTGTCGCCTCGGGCCTCAAGACCTTCGCCAAGGAAAACTGCCTGCTTGAGCAAGCCTATGTGCACGACGGCGCCAAGACCGTGACCCAGGCCGTGGCCGACGCCGCCAAGGCTGCCGGCGCTGATGTAAAGCTCACTGGCTTCGTCCGCATGCAGATCGGCGAAGGCCTCGACAAGAAGGAAGACGACTTCGCCGCCGAAGTCGCCAAGATGTCTGGCCAGTCGTAAAGCCTGACGTATTGACGAATCGAAAAAGGGCACCGGCAACGGGCCCTTTTTTGCGTTCCCCGGTTTCGCGCTTCCATGTAACCCACGTCACATCCCGCCAGCTGTAGCGGCAGTAGCTTGACACCTCAGAGTTGATGAACTCGGGGAGATGCGAGATGCCATTGCGAACCACGCGTGAACGGATCATCCAGACGCTATGCTACGAAGCAGGCGGATTGGCACTCGCAGCACCTGCCTATTCGCTGGTCTTCGGCGGATCGTTGACCGGCTCGGCGCTGTTCATCATGGTGCTTTCGGTCGTTTGCATAGCCTGGGCCGGCATTCACAACACGCTGTTTGACCTCACAGAGTTCCGACTGTGCCACCGGCTGGCCAGCGATCGCCCGCAGCGCTGGCGCATGGTCCATGCCTTGTCGAATGACCTCAGTTCCACGCTGGTCACGTTGCCTATCGTTATGTGGCTGGGCGGTTTTGGCTTCTGGGCGGCACTGGCTGTCGATGTCGGCTTCACCGCCTTCTATGCAGCATATACCTATGTCTTCCATATCGCCTTCGACCGGCTGCGCCCGGTCCAGCCCGAAGCAGCGCGCTGATCTACGGCAGCACCGCGATACTACCCTTGGCCGGCGCCGCTATCAGCTTCGCCGCAACGTTTGCGCCAAGGTTCGTCAGTGCCGTGAGATACAGCGGGTCATTTGACGCGATATCGGAGGACTGCGTCATTTCTACTCCGGCAATCCGGCGAGGCGATAGGTTTCGATCCAGAATTCGAGATCATTGGTGTTCCTGAAAGCCTGATTTTCCGCCCACGTACTGATCCGCCAATGCGGGTTGCTCGCCAGAAACAACTTTGCTTCCTCGTGAGCTTCATCGATGCGGCCAAGCCGGGCAAGCGCGGCAATCAAGAAACGCCGCGATGGAGTCCGGTAAGTTTCCTCGCGCCGCAAAGTGGCAACCGCCTTGTCATACTGGCCGTTAAGAACCAGCGCCCGGCCCAATATCCAATAGTACCAACCGGGCGGCTGCGGATTGAGCCGAAAGGCTTTGGTTGCGGCTTCCAACGCTTCCAGCGGCCTGCCGCTTACAACTTGAAAGTCGGCAAAGAACATCCTCGCCTCGGCGTCATTGGGATTGAGCCGCAGCGAGACGTCAAATTCGATTTGCGCTTCGTCCCAACGGCGTTCGCGGCTCAGGATATTGCCGAGGACCCAACGCGCGCCGGAACTGTTCGGGTCGATTTCGACCGCCCGCTGGGCCAACGCCAGAGCGTTGCGGCTGTGCAGTTCCCGTGGCTCGCCCCAATGCAGCCAGCCAAATGTTGTTGCCAGCGCCAGGCGCCAGTGGGCCTCGCAATAATTCGGATCGAGGCCGATGGCGCGCCGCAGTTGATACAGCGCTTCATCGTTCGCCGATTTGGATTGCGCGAAAAGATCGCGCGACCGCACCACGAGGTCATAGGCTTCGAGGCTTGCCGGCCGATAGCGGTCGGCGATGGCATTGGCGTTGAGCTTTCCGGCAATCGCCTCGACGATGCGGCGGGTCACTTCGTCCTGCACGTCGAAAATATCGGCCAATTCGCGATCGAAGCGTTCGGCCCAGATGTGGTTGCCGCTTTCCGCCGCATCAATGAGCTGGACATTGATGCGGAGGCGCTTGTCGGATCGGCGGGCGCTGCCTTCGAGGATGTATTTAACGCCGAGATCATGCGCGATCTGTCGCACATCAGCCGGTTTTCCCTTGTAGGCAAAAGTCGAGTTGCGGGCGATGACGAAAAAGCCGGGAACATTCGAGAGGTCGGTAATAATGTCCTCGGTCAGTCCATCGGTGAAGTGCTCCTGGCTCGGATCGCCGCTCATGTTTACAAAGGGCAGCACCGCAATGCTGTCCTTGGCGGGGGTGGCCATCAACTTTGCCGGAACGCTCGATCCAAGGCTCGCCAGCGCGCTGAGATAGAGCGGATCGGCGTGCAGGCCCTGGGCATCGGGCGGCGGCAAGGAGGGTTCGGCCATGATGTTCCGGAACAGCGAATGAGCCTGTGACTATGGCGCTGACTGTGCCTGTCCGTAAAGGTGATAGTTGTTGCATCATTGCATCGGGCGCGCCGGACCGTTAGACACCGTGCGATGCGGGAGTGGCGCAATGGAGCTGTTCAAGGAATACCAGCCGTTGATTGGTGGTCTGGCCGCTCTGGCCGCCGCCCTGATTGGCTTTTCCGGTGTCATCTATTCGCAACGCCGCATCGCCAGGGTGGCGGAGGAGGGCCGCGCCCATCAGGAGAAGATGGTGCGCGAACAATCCGAGCGCGCCAAAAAGGCTGAACGCGAATCCTTCAGCAATGCCATCGTCGGCGAACTCTCTGCCCTGCAATTCGGGTTCGATGGCGCCATCCGGACGCTGCAGGCGCAAACCCAGATCGCCGAGGAACTGGCGCGCATGGGCGGCGGCCGCAAGACCCAGCCGCGCGTGGTGTTCCGCTTCTCGACCCCGGTGTTTGACAGCCTCGTCGCCAAGATCGGCCTTCTGTCGCCAACTCAATCCTTCGAACTCTCGCGCCTCTATGGTCAGATCAAGTCCTATTCGATCCAGAGCCAGGATCAGGTGCCGGAAATGGACCCGGCACTTGCTGTGCGCATCATGCAGTCAGGCCAGGATTCGATGCGCAAGCTTTCGGCCGAAGCCGAAGCCCTGAAAAACACCCTTGGCGGTGCAACGATTGCGGTTCCGGCAAAATCCGCCTGAAACCGCGACGAATCGTGTGGCGCGGTCTATGTAGCGTGACCAATCTCCTTGTTCCGGAAGCTGAAATGCCCGTGCCCCCCTACAAACGCATCCTCCTCAAACTCTCTGGCGAAGTCCTCATGGGGTCGCAACCCTATGGCATCGATCTCGACACCGTGGGGCGTCTGGCCGACGAAATCGTCGCCTGCGCCCAGACTGGCAAGCAGATCGCCCTGGTGATTGGCGGTGGCAACATCTTCCGGGGCTTGGCGGGTGCCGCCAAGGGCATGGACCGCGTCTCGGCCGACCACATGGGCATCATGGCCACGGTGATGAATGCGCTTGCCATGCAAGGCGTCTTGAGCCGTAAAGGTCTTGATGCCCGGGTGCTCTCGGCCATCGCCATGCCGACCGTGTGCGAAACCTATTCGCGCGCCAAGGGCATTCACCATCTCGAGGCGGGCAGGGTTATCATCTGCGCGGCGGGCACTGGCCTGCCATTCTTCACCACCGATACGGGTGCTGCATTACGCGCCGCCGAGCTCTCCTGCGACGCCCTGTTCAAGGGTACCAGTGTTGACGGTGTCTATTCAGCCGACCCCAAGACGGACCCCACCGCCAGACGCTATGAGACCGTCACCTTCAACGAAATACTGGCAAAAGATCTTCGCATCATGGATCCTGCTGCCATTGCCCTTGCGCGCGATAACGGGATTCCGGTAATTGTGTTTTCCATCCGGAAGCCCGGCGCCATCATGCAAGTCTTGAGCGGCGGCGGGCTCTATACGACAGTGACGAAGGATTGACGCCATGGCCCAGCCACAGCCTTATGATGGAACCGATATCAAGCGCCGCATGCAAGGCGCCGTCGATGCCCTGAAGCATGATTTCGGCGGCCTGCGCACGGGCCGCGCCGCCGCCAGCCTGCTCGATCCCATTCAGGTCGACGCCTATGGCGCCAACATGCCGCTGGTGCAGGTGGGCTCGGTCACCGTGCCGGAAGCCCGCATGTTGCAGATCAACGTCTGGGATCGCGGCTTGGTGATCGCCGTCGAAAAAGCCATCCGCGCCTCGAACTTGGGCCTCAACCCGCAGACCGAAGGCCAGGTCATCCGCCTGCGCATGCCCGACCTGACCCAGGAACGCCGCAAGGAACTGGTAAAAGTCGCCCATCAATATGCCGAGAAGGCCCGCATCGCCGTGCGCAACGTCAGGCGCGATGGTATGGAACAATTGAAGGCTCTTGAGAAATCTCACCTCATGAGTGAGGATGACCACAAGAAGAAGTCTGACGACGTGCAGAAGATGACCGACGAAACGATCCGCGATATCGACTCGGTTCTGAGGACCAAAGAACAAGAAATCATGCAGGTCTGAGGAAGCGCTCTGCCCATGCCGCTCAGCAACCCGTCGATCGGCGTGCCCCGCCACGTTGCCATCATCATGGATGGCAATGGCCGCTGGGCGGCGCAGCGCGGCAAACCCCGGTCCTGGGGCCATCGCCAGGGCGTTGAAGCGCTGCGCCGGACATTGCGGGCGGCGGGCGATATCGGTGTTGAAATCTTGACGCTCTATTCCTTCAGCTCCGAAAACTGGTCACGGCCCGAATCCGAAGTCCGATTCCTGCTCGAACTGCTGCGGCGTTTCATTCGCACTGATGTGGCAGAACTCCACAACAACAACGTGCGCGTAATGATGATCGGCGGCCGCGACGGCCTCGAACCTGGTATTCTGAGGTTGATCGAAGAGGCCGAGGCCCTGACGCGCAACAACACCGCGCAAAAACTGGTGATCGCCTTCAACTACGGCAGCCGCCAGGAAATCACCCGGGCGGTCGAAATCATCGCTCAAAAGGTGGCTCTCGGCAAAATCGCACCGTCCGATATCACGCCGGCCGTCATTTCCAACCATCTCGATACGGCAGGCCTGCCCGATCCGGACCTGTTGATCCGCACGGGCGGCGAGCAGCGGCTGTCGAACTATCTCCTCTGGCAATGTGCCTACACCGAGTTCGTCTTCATGCCCGAATATTGGCCGGAGTTCGACGCTGCACTGCTTGAGCGCGCCATTAATGAGTTCCGCTCGCGTGACCGGCGCTACGGCGGCCTCAAGGCGCAGATGGCCTGATGGACGAGGGGCAGAAGAGCCAATCGCCAAAATGGGGTGACTTGGGGCTAAGGGCTTTTTCCGCCGTCATTCTGATTCCCGCCGTCATCGCCGATGTCTGGGCGGGAGGCATCTGGTTTCATCTTTTCGTCGCCCTCATCGGCGTTCTCATGGCGTTCGAATGGGTGACCATCGTTCACCGCCAAAGCCCGGTCCAGCTTGCATTGCACGCCGCGGGCGCCATGTGCGGCGCCCTTCTGCCGCTTGATGTGGGAATGAATGGTGCCTTGGCGGCCATCGCGGTGCTCTGCGTCATGTCGATAGCCCTCGCGGCCTATGAGGATGCCTCCGGACCATTCTGGCGCAATCTCGGGGTGGCCTATGTCTCGTTACCAGCCATTGCCCTGGTGGTGCTGCGGGAGGACCCCGACTACGGCATCGCCGCCATCATCTGGGTCATGGTTTCGGTCTGGGCCGCGGATACCCTGGCATACTTCGCAGGCCGAATCATCGGTGGCCCCAAACTGGCCCCGCGCCTATCGCCGAAGAAGACCTGGGCGGGCCTGGGCGGCGCCATGGCGGGCAGTGCCATGGCGGCCGCTCTGGTTGCGATCTCGCTTGGACTGTCCGGCATCGCCACCCTGGCGCTTCTGGCTGCTGCGCTGGCCATCGTTGAACAGGGGGGTGACCTGTTCAAATCCGCCATGAAACGGCATTTCGGCGTCAAGGATTCCGGCCGCCTGATACCGGGGCACGGCGGCATCATCGACCGGGTGGACGGGCTTGTGGCGGTTGCAACCGCGGCAGCCCTGATCGGTGTGGCGCGGTCCGGCGTAGGGCACGCAGGTGCTGGTGTTTTGCTCTGGTAACCTTATTTCGCCGAAATCTTGATCAATAACCATGCTCGTGTAGTTAATAAATCGTAAAGGCCTGCTCAATCTTGGCACGGACCTTGCGATGCCGGGGCCATATCCGGTTGAACCGGAGCGAAGAGGGAATGACAATGGATTTTCTGACAATTGTACAGGCCTCGGTGGGCGGCGCCACACTGTACGTTCTGGCTTTCCTCATTGCGCTCACCGTCATCGTTTTTATTCACGAAATGGGTCATTTCCTCGTGGCACGCTGGTGCGGTGTGACGGTCGAGGCGTTTTCGATCGGTTTCGGCAAGGAAATCACCGGCTGGGTGGACAAGCGCGGAACGCGCTGGAAACTCTGCTGGATTCCGCTCGGTGGCTACGTAAAATTCTCGGGCGACGCCAATGCCGCCAGCCTGCCTGATGCGGCAGCGATGGCAAACGCATCGAGCGATCCCGGCAATTTCCATGGCAAGCCGATTTGGCAACGGGCTGCCGTCGTGGCGGCAGGCCCCATTGCCAACTTCATTCTCGCCATTTTCATTTTTGCCGCCGCCTTCATGATCGTTGGCCAACCGTCGGCCGAACCGCGCGTCGATGTCGTGCGGGCTGGAAGTGCGGCCGAGCGGGCCGGCATCTTGCCGGGTGATGTGGTCATTTCCATTGACGGCAAGCCGATCAAGCGGTTCATGGATCTGCAGCAGGCTGTCGTTGCGCGTGCTGGCGTCGAGCTTGAAGTCGTCATCGACCGGGCCGGCACGATCCTCAATCTCAAGATTGTTCCGGACTTGCGCGAAGAGCCGGATGGTTTTGGCGGCAAGATCCGCATTGGCCAATTGGGTGTCCAGCACAATGCCGAAGGCGGCGACAGGTTTGAGCGCCTGGGTCCTGTCGAGGCCGTGAACGCCGGTGTCGAGCGCACCTGGTTTATTGTCGAGACAACCTTCCGCTATCTGGCGAAACTGGTGACCGGCCGGGAGAGCACCGACCAGCTTGGCGGGTTCATTTCGATCGGCAAAGCAGCGGGTGACGCGGCTTCGCTGGGCTTCTTCCAGTTCGTCAATGTCGTGGCATTTTTATCGGTCAGTATAGGGCTGATTAACCTTTTCCCAATTCCTATGCTCGATGGTGGCCATCTGGTTTATTACGCGGTCGAAGCCGTGCGCGGAAAACCGCTTGGGCCACAGGCCCAGGAATGGGGTTTCCGTATCGGCTTCTCTTTCGTGATTTTGCTCATGGTAGTAGGGACTTGGAACGATCTGGTGAGGAGCGCGACCGTCCTGTTCGGGAGCTGAATTGCGGCGGGGAAGTTTCATTTGCAATCGCGGGCGGAGGCAGTAAAACGGCGGACGGCGGCAGGGGGATCTGTCAGGGACGGCAGACGAACGGAAGAGTGGCCATTTGATGGGTTTTAAGTTTGTAATTGTTGGGTTTGTGGCCTTCGTGCTGACAGCCGTCTTACCGGCGTTGGCACCTACTGTCATGTCGACGCCAGCGCATGCCCAGGTCGTATCGGCGATTGTCGTCGAGGGCAACCAACGTGTCGAGAATGAATCGATCCTCGCCTATATGCAGATTTCACCTGGCGAAAGTTTTGACGCCGACAAGATCGACGCGTCCGTCAAGGCATTGTTCCAGACCGGGCTTTTTGCTGACGTGCAGATGGGCCGCCGTGGCAATACACTGGTCGTCCGCGTCGAAGAAAACCCGATGATCAACAGGGTAAACTTCGAGGGCAACTCGGAAGTCAAGGACACTGACCTTGCCAAGGAGACCGAACTGCGTGAACGCATGATGTTCACCCGCTCGCGTGTATTGAGCGATGTCAATCGCGTTATTGCAGTTTACCGCCGTTCCGGATTCTATTCCGTCAAAGTGTCGCCCAAGATCATCCGCTTGCCGCAAAACCGTGTCGATCTGGTCTTCGAGATCAACGAGGGATCAGAAACCAAGGTCGAGAATATCGATTTCGTCGGCAATTCGGCATTCGATGACAGCGATCTGCGTTCGGTCGTCGGCACCCAGCGTTCCCGCTGGTGGAAGTTTTTTGCCCGCAACGACAACTACGATGCCGACCGGATCGAATACGACAAGGAACTGCTGCGCCGTTACTATTTGAAGAACGGTTTTGCCGATGCGCGTGTCATTTCCGCCGATCCTGTGCTGTCTGCCGATGGCGACCACTTCGACATTACTTTCACTGTTGAAGAGGGTCCACGATATACGGTGGCCGATGTTGCCGTGAATATCGGTGATGCCCAGCTAGAATCGGGTGGATTGGTCGACAATGTGCGCACCGGTGTGGGTGATTATTACGATGCCAGCGAGGTCGACAAGAGTGTTGAAAATCTCACCCTTGAGGCTTCACGCCAGGGTTTCGTCTTTGCGAAGGTCTCGCCCGACATCCAGCGCAATGAAGGCCAGAACAGCCTCAATATCACCTACAACATCCTCGAAGGCCCGCGCACCTACATCGAGCGCATTGATATCGTCGGCAATTTCCGCACCGAGGATGAAGTCATCCGCCGCGAACTCCGGCTGTTTGAAGGCGATGCTTTTAACCGCGTTCTGATCGACCGCGCCCGCCGCCGCCTGACGGCACTCGATTTCTTCGACAAGATTGATTTCCGTGAAGAGCCGGGCTCGGCACCGGACAAACTTGTTTTGGTGGTTGATCTGCAGGAAAAATCGACCGGCTCCATCAACTTCTCGATCGGTTTCTCGACCACCGAATACATCGTCGGCTCCGTCGCGCTGCAGGAACGCAACTTCCTCGGCAAGGGTTACAACGTGAAGATCGAGACGACCGCCAGTTACATCCGCCAGAATGTCGACTTCAGCTTCACCAATCCTTATTTCATGGGCCTTCCGGTGTCGGCTGGAATTGATCTTTTCGCCACGCAGACCGACAACACCGATGTGTCGTCCTACGACAGCCGTCAGGTTGGTGGCGCCTTGCGCACCGGCTTCCGGCTTGATGAATACAGTTCACTTGGCCTGTCTTATGGCATTGCCTATCGCGAGATCAGCGGCGTTGACGCGGACTCAGCCTCACCCACTGTGATCGCAACCGAAGGCGACAGCATCAAGTCCTATGTCGAGGGCAGCTTCACCTGGGACAATCTTGATAGCCCGGTCCGCCCGACCAACGGCTTTCGCGGCCAGCTCGTTGGCGATATCGCCGGTTTGGGCGGCGACGTCTACTACGGCGCCATAGAGGCTCACGGTTGGTATTTCATACCACTTTATGAAGAGGCCGTGGTGTTGAAGCTGGAAGCCAACGCAGGTCACATGATGTCGCTCGACAGCAGTGACGTGCCGCTCCAGGATCGCTACTTCAAGGGTGGTGACTCATTCCGAGGCTTTGCACGCTCGGGCATCGGCCCCAAGCAACGTGCCAATGATAACGATCTCGATGCGATCGGCGGCACCACATATGCGATCGGCACCGCCGAAGTAAACTTCCCGCTCGGGCTTCCGGAAGAATGGGGCATCGAAGGAACGATATTCTCAGACTTCGGTACGGTCTTCGGCGCGCCGGAAAAGACTTCGCTCAACGGTCAAAAAGGCTGCCAAATTGCGACCTGCAAAGTGTTTGACGGCGTTGATTTCCGCGCCTCGATCGGTGCAGGCATCATCTGGCAGTCACCGTTTGGGCCGCTGCGCTTCGAAGGTGCATATCCGCTGGTCAAGGCTGATTACGACCAGACCGAATGGTTCCGGTTCTCGGTCGGCACGCGCTTCTAGACCTTTTGACGGTTCACTCCTACACTGTAAGCGGACGGTCCATCGCGGCCGTCCGTCACTTTTTGGAACAGGTGAAGCATGACTGACGGCGCCCCGGAAAAGAACCTGAAGACTGCGGATATCGGGCGCATCATGAAGCTGCTGCCGCACCGCTATCCCTTCCTGCTGATCGACAAAATGATCGACATGGATGGCGAAGACAGTGGCACGGCAATCAAGAACGTCACCATCAACGAGCCGTTCTTCCAGGGCCACTTTCCAGGCAGACCGGTCATGCCAGGCGTGCTGCTGGTCGAAGCCATGGCCCAGACGGCGGGCGCCCTGGTGCTCGATCACCTGGGCGACGAACACGCCGGCAAGCTGGTATTCTTCATGTCGATCGACAAGGCCCGCTTCCGGAAACCGGTGATGCCGGGCGACACAGTTCACATCAAGGTAAAACTCAGCAACAAGCGGGCGCCGGTGTGGAAATACTGGTGCGAAGCCCATGTCGATGGCAAAAAAGTCGCCGAAGCCGAAATCGGCGCCATGCTGATGAACGAGCGCGGCAGCTGACCCTCGAAGGCTCTTCTCACTTCCCCCGCTTCGTCAACGGCTTGTAGTCGCGCTTCGGAGCTCCCGTGTAGAGCTGGCGCGGGCGGCCGATCTTCTGGCCCGGGTCCTCGATCATTTCCTTCCACTGCGAGATCCAGCCCACGGTGCGGGCAAGAGCGAACAGCACCGTGAACATCGAGGTCGGGAAGCCCAGCGCGCGGAGGATGATGCCTGAGTAGAAGTCGACATTCGGATAAAGCTTCCGCTCAATGAAGTAAGGGTCTGAAAGCGCTGCTTTTTCCAACTCGCGCGCCACTTCCAGTAGCGGGTCGTCCTTGATGCCAAGTTCGCCCAACACCTCATGCGCCGTCTTCTGCATGATCTTGGCGCGCGGATCATAGTTTTTGTAGACCCGGTGGCCAAAGCCCATCAGCCGGATGTGCGAGGTCTTGTCCTTGACCTTGGCGATGAACTCCGGAACCTTGGCGGGATCGCCGATTTCCTTCAGCATCTGCAGTGCTGCTTCATTGGCCCCGCCATGCGCCGGGCCCCACAGGCAGGCGATGCCGGCGGCGATACAGGCGAAGGGATTGGCACCCGACGAGCCCGCCAGCCGCACCGTCGAGGTCGAGGCATTCTGCTCATGGTCGGCATGCAGAATGAAGATGCGGTCCATGGCGCGGGCCAGAACCGGGTTCACCACATAGTCCTCGCACGGCACGGCAAAGCACATGCGCAGGAAGTTCGCTGCGTAAGAGAGATCGTTGCGCGGATAAACAAAGGGCTGGCCGACGTGATATTTGTAAGCCATGGCGGCGATCGTCGGCAGCTTGGCGATCATCCGGTGCGAGGCGATCTCGCGCTGGCGCGGATCGTTGATGTCGGTCGAGTCGTGATAGAAGGCCGACATGGCGCCGACCACCGCCACCATCACCGCCATCGGATGCGCGTCGCGGCGGAAGCCGCGGTAGAACTGCGCCATCTGCTCATGCACCATGGTGTGGTAGGTGATGTTCTTGTCGAACTCCTTGCGCTTGGCCGGGCTCGGCAGCTCGCCGTAATAGAGCAAATAGGAGGTCTCGAGAAAA
>JANLTS010000115.1:0-4753 GCA_031363045.1 Hyphomicrobiales bacterium | reverse complement strand
GAAGAAGCAGCTGAAGCGCCTCGAGGCGATGAAGATGAAGGCCTATATGGCTTCTGAACTGGAGTTCTTCTTATTCGACGACAATTACGAGCTCTGCCATTCCAAGGTCTACCGCAACAAGAAGACATCGGGTTACTACATCGAGGATTACAACGTGTTGCAGACCTCGAAAGAAGAAGTCTACATGCGCGCCTTGCGCAACGGGTTGGCGGGCGCTGGCATTATCGTCGAAAATTCCAAGGGCGAATGGGGCCCAGGCCAGGAAGAGATCAACGTCAAGTATGACGAAGCACTCGCCATGGCGGACAATCACGCCATCATCAAGAATGGCGCCAAGGAAATCGCCTATGGCATCGGCAAGGCCATTACTTTCATGGCCAAGTGGGACTATGGCATGGCGGGGAACTCCTCCCACATCCACCAGTCGCTGTGGTCGACCGATGGCAAGCCTCTGTTCCTCGACAAGGCGGGCGAACACGGCATGTCGCCGCTGATGAAGCACTATCTGGCTGGCCAATTGGCGCACGCGGGTGAGCTTACTTATTTCCTGGCGCCCTATATCAACTCCTACAAACGTTTCATGGCTGGCACGTTCGCCCCGACGCGCGCGGTGTGGAGTTTTGACAACCGCACGGCGGGCTTCCGCATCTGCGGCGCCGATACCAAGGCGATCCGCGTTGAATGCCGGATTGGTGGCGCCGATCTCAATCCGCATCTGGCCTTCGCGGCGCTGATTGCCGCGGGCCTCGACGGCATCGAGAAGAAGATGGAGTTGGAACCGGTGGTGTCAGGCGATATCTATGACACGTCGCGGCAATTGCGCGAGATCCCCAAGACTTTGCGCGACGCAACAGCTCTGCTCGATGGTTCAACCTTCCTGCGGGCGGCGATGGGCGACGAGGTGATCGATCACTATGTCCAGACGGCGAAGTGGGAACAGTTCGAATTCGACCGCCGCATCACCGATCTGGAACTGAAGCGCGGCTTCGAGAGATATTGACACACACTTGACACACACATACATACACACTACATTCCCGCAAAGAACCAACGGAGTTGGCAATGGGAAAATACGAGCCGCTGGGGCTCTTCCTCAAAAACCAGACGCGTGATTCCGTGCCCATTACGTTTGCGGAGATCGAACGCATCCTGAAATCGCCGCTACCCGCTTCCAAGGAGAGCCGGGCTTGGTGGAGCAACAACCCGAACAATAATGTCATGACCAAACAGTGGCTCGAAGCAGGATATGAGACCGAACAGGTCGATATCGCGGCCGAGCGTCTTGTGTTCCGCAAGAAGAAAATCTCTTCACAACACGCGGCGCGTAGGGCTGGCCGTGCTCCCATATTCGGTTGCATGAAGGGCATGTTCACGATCGAGGATGGCTTCGATCTGACTACCCCGATGGAACTGGAAGAAGGCTGGGACGACAAGTACGGACCGGCATCGTGATGAATGCCGAGAAGCTGCTGTTGGATACGAATGCGGCATTATTTGTTTTGAGCGGCCGCCGGCTGTTACCGGCGGCGCAGTCAGCTATTGATACTGCGAGTGGAGATGGCCGCTTGTTTCTTTCTGCGGTGAGTGCGTGGGAGATTGGACTGCTGATGGCACGGGGCAGGTTGAAGTCTCCGCTCTCAGCAGTCGATTTTTTCCTTGAGGCCGTGAACCGGTTTGGATGCAAAGTGTGCGAGGTTACTGCGCCAATCTTCGCCAATTCATCTTTCCTTCCGCATTTCGATCATCGCGATCCGGCGGACTGCCTTCTGATCGCTACTGCCCGCGCGCTCGACCTTACGATCGTCACCAGTGACAGAAAAATCCTGGGGTATGGGATCGCAGGACATGTGAAAAGCATGGCCTGTTGACCGGGAAAGCCAATTGATTCAAAACAAGGACCTGCCATGACCATTCCGAACCGCAACTTCAATTATCCGACTGCCATCAAGTTCGGCAGTGGCCGCATCACGGAGTTGGCCGATCACTGCAAGGCTAACGGCATTGCCCGGCCGCTGTTCGTCACCGACAAGGGCCTCGCCGCGACGCCGATGGTGGCGACGATCATGGCCGATCTCAAGAAGGCCGGTCTTGCCGCCGCGATGTTCTCGGACGTGCGTCCCAATCCGGTCGAGGAGAATGTGCTCGAAGGCTGCAAAGCCTACAGGTCCGGCAATCATGACGGGGTGATCGCCTTTGGCGGCGGCTCGGGGCTCGATACCGCCAAGATGATTGCGCTGATGCATGCGCAGACGATTTCGATTTTCGATCTCGAGGATGTCGATGACTGGTGGACCAGGGCCGATGCCACGAAAATTTCGCCGATCATCGCCGTGCCGACGACGGCCGGCACCGGTTCGGAAGTGGGCCGCGCCGGTGTGGTGACGCATCCAGTCACGCATGAGAAGAAGATCATCTTTCACCCGGCGATCATGCCGAAAGTGTCGATCCTCGATCCGGAATTGACCGTCGGCCTGCCGCCGAAACTGACGGCGGCGACCGGCATGGATGCGCTGGCACATTGTCTCGAAGCCTATTGCGCGCCGTTCTATCATCCGCTGTCGGCGGGCATTGGGCTCGAGGGCATGCGGCTGGTGAAGGACAATCTTGCCAAGGCGGTGAAGAAGCCAAAGGATATCACGGCGCGCGGCAACATGCTGGTGGCCTCCACCATGGGCGCCACCGCCTTCCAGCGCGGGCTTGGCGCCATCCATGCGCTGTCACATCCCTTCGGTGGGCTTTACGATGCCCATCACGGGTTGCTGAACGGCATCGTCATGCCCTATGTGCTGAAGGCCAACCGCCGCAAGATCGAGAAGGACATCGAGCGCGCCGCTGCTTACCTTGGCATCAAGGGCGGCTTCAACGGCTTCCTCAAATGGATACTGGCACTGCGCAAGGAAATCGGCATCCCGCATGCGCTCAAAGACATTGGTATCGATACCAAGCGGCTTGGTGAAGTGGCGGCGATGGCGATCAAGGACCCGTCGGCCGGTGGCAATCCGATCCTGTTCACCGAGAAGCAGTACAAAGCGCTGGCCCGGAAATGCGTGCTGGGTGATTTGTAAGTTGATAGCAAGGCTCCCGGTCAGTCGCCGGGGGCGTTTTCCACCATCACCTCGATCTCGATTTCACCGGCATTGAGGAAATCGAGAATGATGCCGAAGCGCTGGTCCTCCTGCAACGGCGCGCCAAGGCCCATGAGGCGAAGATGCCGGGCGGTGGGACGCATGGCGACGGGTCTCCCGGGCTCCAACTCCATTGCAGTCAGCGGCGGATCGTCATAGCGGTTATTCTTGCGCAACTCGATCAGTGTACAGATGTTTGAACGGGCGGCTACCAGCTTGTCCGCCGCCTTGCCGTTATTCACCACCGGAAAGAACATCTGTCCGTCGGTCTGCTGGCTCGGCAGTGCCCAGGCGTGACCGATGGCGATATCGCCGTGCGTGAAGGAATGGGCGCGAGCGGTGGTGGGCAGGAGGATGAGGGCAAGCGTCAGGTGGCGGCGGTTCATGGCAGTCTTTTAGCGGGGTTTCGGCGGCGGCCGCCTGTGAAGAAGTGAAGCATGCCGCCACGGGACAATTTTCCCATCTTGACTCTTCTATTCATATATGAGAACAAAATAGGAACATTCTGGATAGTGCAGTCATGCGTATGGAACCGGCAAGGGATTTGCGGGGCGGGGAGGGTTTTGCGCCCGCACGTCAACGCGAGGATATCGCACCGCTGATCGCGGCGTTGCGCCAGCATATCGCGCGCATCGAGCAGGCGGCGGCACGGTTCGAGCCGGCGAAGGGGCGGGGCTTGGCCTGGACCTGCGGCCTGCCCGAGGTCGATCGGCAATTGCCGGCGCAAGGGTTGATGCGGGCCGGCCTGCATGATGTCTCACCCGTAGCCTATGGCGATCAGCCGGCCGCCATGGGTTTTGCCCTGGCCCTGGCGCTGCGCCGCCTCGCCGACCCACAAGAGCGGCGGCCATTGCTGTGGTGCCGCCTCGAAAGGCAGGAGCGTGAACACGGACGGCTTTATGGCCATGGGCTGGAACGGCTGGGCCTGGCCCGCCCGCGTTTCGTCACCGTCACGCTGAAGCGGCCGCAAGACGTGCTGTGGACCATGGAGGAGGCGCTGAAATCCGGTGCCTTGGGCGTCGTCATCGGCGATGCCGATGTGGCGCATGCCGGCCTGACCGTCACCCGGCGCCTGGCACTTGCCGCAGCGGCGGGGAAATCCGCAGGCTTGCTGGTCTTCGCCAAGGCCGATGTGGCGGCCAGTGCCAGCCAGACGCGCTGGCGGGCGGGTTCGGCCGCCTCGCGAAGCCCAACCTATGACGCGGCGGCGCCGGGGCGGCCTGCCTGGAACATCGAACTCACCCGGGCCCGCGGCGGCCGCCCCGGTCAATGGACTCTGGAATGGCATCATGCGCACAATGGTTTCTCTGTGGTTCCCGGAATTCGCGGTGGAGCGGTTCATCCGTGGACGGATCAAACAGCGGCGTTCCGGCCCGCCCAAGGGCCTGCCCTTCGCGTTGGTTGAGAGCGGACCCAAGGGCTTGCGGCTTATCGCCGTCAACGCCATGGCGCGCAGTTTCGGCCTGATGCGCGGCATGCGGCTGGCGGATGCACGCGCCCAGGTGCCCGATCTGCTGTCGGAGCCCCACGAGGCGGACGAGGACATGAAGAGTCTCCTCGGCCTGTGCCGCTGGATGGAACGCTACAGCCCGTGGGTGGCGCCCGATCCGCCCGACGGCATCTTCCTC
>JANLTS010000104.1:0-13313 GCA_031363045.1 Hyphomicrobiales bacterium | reverse complement strand
GCGATGAAAAGCACCGCCGAGACGTAGTAGTTGGCGTTGATGGAATACACGACAATCGCGTCGTAGCTCAGATAGCCGGCGGCCAGTATGGCAAGAAAGTCCGAGAACACCAGAGCGCTTGAGGCGACCGTCGACGACAGGGGCGGAACAACCCCCCGGCCAGCTGGCCTTGGCTTCGTTTCAGTTTGGTTCAGCATCATGACTCAGGCCACTCAATTCTTGGGACCGGCGAGCGTGACGGCAGGATGATCTATCACATCCGGGTTTAGGCAATCAAACTCCTTGGCGCCGCGGGCCGGCGATTGCCGATTGCCGCTCTCGCCTCTGCCAATCAATTCACTCAAGCCGAACAGTTTTAGTCCAGTCTCCATGTAGCGCGAGGCGCCAACAGCGCTGACGGTGATTCCGAGCCGTTTGGCCGCCTCTGACTTCACCAGAAGACATCCCGCACCATAAGCGTCCAGCCACAAGACTTCTCCAAGATCGAGAGAAATTGACGATGCCGCCGTCATCGCGTCACTGAACTCCGCCGCAAATTTTCTGGACTCATTCACTGTCAATGTGCCCTTGAGTTTCAGGCGCACATGTCCGAGTCCGGCATCAGTCCGCGCAATTTCCAGGCTCTTTGCGCCATGCCTCCACTTTCCCCAAGACAACCACGCCCTTAAGGGGATGATTCCCGTCAAAATCAATCCAGCCAGGGCTGCGGCATCTTTCGCATATCGCGCGAAGAGATGCGGCTCCTGATAAATCCGCCACATCCACTCGATGCCCATTTTCTGCAGCGCGCGGGGAGCCCTCTGAACCGTTCCCGCGAGAAAGTTGATGCTTGCGCCAAGGTGGCTCACCACCGGAGGCTCGAGCCTACCGAGATTGCGGACAATCCAAGATTGGCCTTTTTCTGCGCCGAGCGAAACCACCAGAAAATCAGCGCGGCTTGCATTGATCTCATCCAGCTTGATGGCATCGCTAAGCTCTTCGACGCTGCCAAATCCCGGATTGAGATGCCCGCAGCAAGAAAGGGCCGGCGACCCGAGGTTGTTGACGGCGGAACAGGCGCGCGTACCCGCATCGTCAGCGCCGCCAAAAAAGAAAATCCCGACATGCGGACGCGGAGCACTGCGCTTTGCAAGTGAAGCGATGAAATCTGATCCAGCAACGCGTTCAGGGATCCTGATGCCAAGAAGGCGGCAAAGCGCAACCACTGCCATGCCGTCCGCAGTGCAAATGTCGCTGGCTCGAAGTGATGAGCGGAAAGCCGGCGACGACCGGCTCAACGCAATAAAATTCAGATTGACCGTCGAGATGAAAAGCCGCCGCCGTGAGCCTACGCTGTCGCCGATTCTGGCGACAACCTCGTCGAGTGTAAGAATGTCGATTGGAATGCCTAGAATGCAAGCGACGTTGCGGTGCAGCTCTGCGGCGGCAGTGCAGCCGTTATTTTTCGAAATCGAGCTTGATCCGCCGACGTTCTTGTTCATGTCAGGCTCGCCTACTTGGGTATGAAGGCCGGAAACTCAACGAGAGCCGGTCCCATGAACTCCTGAAGGCGCCGGTCGCCCCCACTCTCGGCTTCATCGAGACCAAGAGGCGTCGTCAGTCTCACAAGCGCGCCGTCAGCCCTGCCGCGAACGGCAGAGTCATAGACTGTATAGAGCTTTGTCTCAACTTCACCGGCAAGCCTGCGGCCGCGCTGTTCGAACCAATAATAGACCAGCTGCCGATGCTGCCCCTTCTGGATGACCGCCCGGTTGATATCAAATGCCTCCGCCCCATCTGCCGGCTTTACTGTAATCTGTTCCCATCGGAAGACCTCCCAACCGCTTCCTGGAATGCAAATTTCAGGAGAGTGAATGCCAGTGCCGTCCGAAGTTGAATGATAGTACGAAACGAAGAGATTGACGCTACGTACTTCCTTCGGCGACTTAAAATCGGCGAGGAGATATTCATCCGCGCCGAGGACCTTAATCGTCCAGTCCTCAAGCGCGTTGCGCTGGCCCGTCCACTCGCCGAGCGCCATTGGAAACACCGAGAGTGACTCACGCTGCACCGGTGGAGCGGACTTGGCCGGAATGAATGTCCACATGCTCCCAAGAACAGCGATCATTACCACGCCGGTTGCCAACGCAGGCGTAATCCGCATAAAGCGTATCAGCGGCAGCGGCTTGAACAGGCCGTCGAAATCCAGGTCAAGGATATTGAAGACCGTCGCCGGCCGCCGCTGTAACCGCTGCAACAACAGCCCAAAGACATAAAGGATGACAACGCACGACACAAAAATAATCCACCCTTCGAACAGATGGAGAAATCCCTCAGCCTGTCCGATGCCATACGAATTCACCAGAATGCCGATGACGCCAATGCGGAAGCTGTTCATCAAAATGGTAATCGGAATCGTCAGTACAAAGAGCAAAAGCTTCTGCCAGAGCGGCCCGCGATAGAGCACGGCGAAGAGGTAGCCAAAACTCATGAGCGGAAAGAGATAGCGCAGCCCGTTGCAAGCTTCGGCAACCTGCAGCTTGTAAACTCCGAGATCAATGATGTTGCCATCGAGAAAGACCGGAATGCCCATCGCATAGATGACTTCAACACCTATCATGGAAGACAATCGTTGCAAGTAGCCCGAGAGGTGCCAATAAAGAAAATTCGGCAGGGGCAGCATGAACAAAAGATGGATCCAGCCTGGCCAGTATCGGATACCCTGCCGGATTCCGGCCAGGGTAAGCGCCAGGCCGCCGACCGCAAAAATGAAACCGTAAGCAATGAGATATGGAATCTGGCTGAGGTTCCCGATGTAGCCTATTACCAGTCCGATGCCGATCACGGCAACGCCAGGCCAGCGGCTTCCGCCATTTTCCATCAGCGGCCGCTGGCGGATTTCATGGAGAAGCATGTAGGCCGAGACAAGCGGCACCAGTGGCCCAAAACTATACTCGGGCCGCGCCCAAGACTGCACCATCGCAATCAGGCCATCCCAGTAGAAGACGAACATGATCGCAAGCGCAAGACCTGCGGCAATCGCTCCGGACCAGTCGGAACCGAAGATGCCGATTCTGGCAGACCGTTGTGTTTCGTTCGCAACGGTCATGCTAATTGTTTCCCTTGGCCTTGCCGAACCACAGTGAGAGCTTGGAAATCATCGGCTAGGGTTGTGCCTTGGCACTGTCCAGCCCGGCAGCGATCTGCTTCAGCAGCGGATCGCCCTCCTTGAGGAGCGCCTTGGCAGTTTGAAAATGTTCGGCTGCGTCCTTGTTTCTTTTGAGCGCCGCGAACGTCATGGCAAGATGGTAGCGCGGCAGGGCCAGGTTGGGCAGTTCGGCAGTTGCATCCTTAAGCAGGTTCAAGGCCGCCTGGTATT
Source organism: Hyphomicrobiales bacterium (assembly GCA_031363045.1). Classification (GTDB taxonomy): domain Bacteria; phylum Pseudomonadota; class Alphaproteobacteria; order Rhizobiales; family Aestuariivirgaceae; genus Aestuariivirga. The sequence continues at coordinate 9,955 of JANLTS010000104.1, read as the reverse complement.
CGCCCCGCCGATAGGCAATCCAACCCATTGTGTCCTTGAAATGCGGTACTGCGATGCTCTCAAGGCGCCGCGTGATCTCATGCGCCCGGTCAAGGCTGGCTTGATCGCTGCGATAGTCGGCGAGTAGGCTTGCGAGGTTGTTGACGATAATAAGCGCGTCCGGCGTTGCTTTATACTGTTCTTCGTAGATGGCAATTGCGTCGTCGATCCGATTTGACCGCTCGAACACACCGGCAAGCGCCAGGGCAAGAGCGGCATCACCTGGATTGTTTTTTTGCGCTTCCCGGAGTGTGGCTTCCGCAATGTCCAACTGGCCTTTTGACATTTGCAAGCTGGCAAGCGCGCGATAGCCGATCGAACTCTTGGGTTGAACCTCGATGGCCTTGCGGAAGGCGGCCTCGGCCTCATCGGGCTTGGCTTGGTTAAACTTGACACTGCCCAGCAAGGCATAGGCATCGGCATTCTTGGCGTTGGCCTGGATTACTGCGTTGAGAAATTTTTCGGCTTCAGCCAGCTTGCCGGCTTGGACGTAAGCCTGCACGACATTGGCAATCGGCTTTGCGGCCTGGGGAATGGCACTCTTTCCCGTCTCAAACGCCGATGTGATCTCCCCGAACTTCTTCTGGCCAAGCAGCGATGTCGTCAGGATCTGTTCCGCCGCGCCGGTCTGATCGCCTTGCTGCTTGATCTGTTCGGCAAGCTTCTGAGCCTCCTCCCAATCGCCAGCCGCAAGCTTGAGACGCGCCAAGGCCGACATCAGGTTCACGTTGCCGGCGTTCGCCGCCAAGGCATCGCCCAATATCGAAACCGCCTGAGCTGACTTGCCGCGGGCCGCGAGGAATTTGGCGTAATCCAGCGTGATCCCCGGATTGAAGTTGGAGAGTTTGGTTGCCTCGGAAAATTGCTCCGCTGCAAGGTCAACGGCGCCCTGCTTTTCATAAGCACGGCCCAGCAGCAGGTGCAGTGGTACGGATTGTGGCGCCTGATTCAGCGCGTCGCGCGCATCCTGAATGGCACCGTCCAACTTACCGGTCTCAAGCTTGATGTTGGCTTTCAATGTCAAGGCTTCGACGTTTTTGGCGTCGGTGCTGAGAATGGTTTCGATAATTGCACCGGCTGTGGCAAATTCCTTTCGGTCGGAATACATCGAAGCCAAAATCACCTGGGCATTCATGACGTCTTCCGCCGGCTCAACCTTGCCGACAATCGCATCGAGAGCCGCCTTCGCAGCTTCAAAATTACCGGCCGTGTAATCAAGTTTGGCCGAAGCAAGTTTAAAGGCCGTCACATCGGGCTGCTCGCCCATGAGCCGTTCCAGTTCGGCACGGCCCGCGGCGGCACCGCGTTGCTCGATGATGAAGTTCACCAAGCCCAGGGCAAAATCCTTGTCGTCCGGTTTGGCAGCGACAAGCTGGCGCATTTCCACCTCGGCATCTTGCGTCCGCTTGCGGCTCAACAGGAAGGACAAGAGCGCTTTCCTGAGTTCAAAGAGTTGTGGTTGCGCTTCAATTGTCCGGCGGAGGCTGGCCTCAAGATTGGTGTCATCCTTGGCAACCTCGTAAAGCCTGGACTTGAACAGCAGCAAGCCAAGATTCTTCGGGTCTGCCTTTAGTCCGCGATCGACGAATTGCATGGCGCCGGCGTTGTTCCCAGCCGCCAATTCAACAGCCGCCAGAATGCCGTGGGCGTCCGGGTTGTCTGGATTGATCGCCAATGACTTCTCGGCTTCGGCCTTGGATCCCTCACGGTCATTGAGGCGGAACAGAACCGCTGCCCGGAGGGCCAGGACCTGGCTATCGTTCTTGCGCAGTTCATTGGCGGCGTTGGCATGGATGAGCGCTTGATCGGTATCGCCGAGTGCAAGGAAAAACGTTGCGAGTTTTATTTTCGCGTCGACCTGGCCCGGATCGAGTTCAACGACCCGCAGCAAGGCTCCGACGACAGCACGGACATTGCCGGCCTTTTCCTCGACAAGCGACAGGCCGTACCAAGCCGACGCCATTTTCTCATTGTACTTGATCGCATTGCGGAACTCGAGTCCGGCTCGAACGTACTCACCCTTGGCGACGAGTGCATTGCCGCTCTGATAATGTGCCTCCGCCCGTTGCTCGGGCGAGGAGCAGCCAACCAGCAACAGTGGAAACAGAACAATGCAGGTTCGCGACAACAGTGCGGCCCGCGCAAGAATCCAGTGGTTCATGTTACGCCATCTCTTCGTGTTGGGACTTGACCAAGTCTTAAACATGATAGTGCAATTTGCGGTAAAATCTAGGCTATCGGCCCTCGAGGGCCAGCTTCTCTGAAGTGAAGATTAATTTTCTGCTGCCATACCGGATGCCGTGACCGATCTGTCCGTGCCGTGACCGAGATGACAAGTCTTTCCTCTTATTCATTTATGGTAACACCAAGGCAGGTTTAAGTGCGCCGCTTGACTGGTGACACCATTCCCTTGTTTCGCTTACGCGTTGAATGTAATTCAATTTGCGATCTCCAACATGCTTCACACGAAGAATGCATGACGGTTGCAGTCGCGGCCATGCGGCTGGAACGCCGTTGATTACAAAAAATTAAACCGGCTGACGATGCATTTAGCGCGGTGCCTTTCCGGCAACGTCGCGGCCGGGTGAGGGGGTTCGGACATCCTACAACCTTTGAGTGCGATAGTGTTACGGCCTTCAACCAGTCTCGATCAGCCCAACTCTCGGGATCGCGTCCCAAGGACCGGGATCAAATTGGTTGCCGAAAATAATCTATGGTCCGCTCCAGACCTTCCGTAAGCGCGATCTTCGGCTGCCAACCCAGTTTCGACGCCGCCATGGCGATGTCGGGCTGGCGCTGTTTGGGGTCATCGGCAGGAAGCGCCAGATGAATGATTTTCGACTTCGAGCCCGTCAGTTCGAGAATTTTTTGCGCCAGTTCCAGCATGGTGAACTCGCCGGGATTGCCGAGGTTGAGCGGGCCGGTCACGGATTGATCCGACTCCATGAGCCTGAGGAAGCCTTCAATCAGATCGTCGGCATAACAAAAGGACCGCGTCTGGGAGCCATCGCCATAAATGGTAATGTTCTCGCCCGCCAGAGCCTGGGTGATGAAATTGGAAACGACACGCCCGTCTTTCGGATGCATGCGCGGGCCATAGGTGTTAAAGATTCGCGCAACTTTGATGTTGACACCATGTTGGCGGTGATAATCGAAAAATAATGTCTCGGCGCTGCGCTTGCCCTCGTCGTAGCACGACCGGGTGCCGATCGGATTGACGTTACCCCAGTAATCCTCCGTCTGCGGATGAACGGACGGGTCACCATAGACCTCGCTGGTCGAGGCCTGGAAAATCCGGCACCTCAGGCGCTTGGCGAGGCCCAACATGTTCATGGCGCCGAGGAACGACGTCTTGATCGTGTAAACTGGGTTATGCTGGTAATGCGGCGGTGAGGCCGGGCAGGCGAGATTGTAGATTTCGTCGACTTCCACCTTCAGGGGAAAACAGACGTCGTGGCGGATAATTTCGAATCGCGGATTGCCGTGGTGATGTTCGACGTTGCGTTTCGTGCCGGTGAAAAAATTATCGACACAGACGATCTCATGGCCTTGGGCAAGCAGGCGATCAATGAGGTGCGATCCCAGAAAACCGGCGCCGCCGGTGACCAGGATCCGTTTGCGGCTTTCATACAGTCTCGGCATGTTCGTTCAGGCCGAGTGGCCGGACTTGAAGGGGATGATGCCGGCTGCCATTGCCACCGGCGGCACCACTGTGGCACGGCCGATCGAGTGATAGGTGAGGCCCGCACCCTTGAGATCGTCGGCGGAAAAGAGATTGCGGAAATCAACCATCACTTTCTGGCGCATGTCGCGGCCAAGCCTGGTGAGGTTGAGGCCGCGAAACACGTTCCATTCCGTCAACACCACAACGGCATCAGCACCGATTGCGGCCGAATAGGCGTCGGCACACCATTGCACCGATTCGAAACTGTCGCGGCCATTGTCCATGGCGACCGGATCGAACGCCGCGACCGCGGCACCACGTTTCTGTAACTCGGGGATGACGGTGAGCGCTGCCGCATCGCGAATGTCATCGGTCTCGGCCTTGAAGGCAATACCCAACACCGCGATTTTCTTGCCGTGTAGGTTTCCGCCCACGGCGTTCTGGATGCGGTCAGCCAGAGCCTTCTTGCGCGCTTCGTTGGCGGCAATGACATTTTCGACAATGGAGAAGGCTCCGCCGAAGTGGCGCGCGGTCGCGGCCAAGGCGCGGGTGTCCTTGGGAAAGCACGAACCGCCGTAGCCCGGCCCCGGACTCAGGAACTGCAGGCCAATGCGCTTGTCGAGACCCATGCCGCGGGCAACGTCCTGCACGTCGGCGCCAACCCGCTCGCAGAGATCGGCCAGCTGGTTGACGAAGGCAATGCGGGTGGCCAGGAACGTGTTGGCGGCGTATTTGATGACTTCAGCGGCCTCGCAAGATGTGGCGACAATGGGCACATCCTTGGCGCTGAGCGGACGGTAGAGCTGCCGCAGAACGGCTTCGGCACGCTCCGAATTGACACCGATCACGACGCGGTCGGGACGCAGGAAATCCTCGACGGCAGAACCTTCACGCATGAATTCAGGGTTCGAGGCCACTTCGAAATCGCCATCCGGGCGGGCCTTGGCAATGATCTCACGCAGCCTTGCTGCGGTGCCCACCGGCACCGTCGATTTGGTGACGATCACCGTGAAGCCCTTCATGGCCCGGGCAATTTCTTCGCCTGCGGCATAGACATAAGACAGGTCGGCGGCATCCTCGCCCTCGCGGGTCGGCGTTCCAACCGCAATCAACACCACATCGGCACTGGCGACAGCGTCCGTCAGATTAGAGGCGAATACCAGCCGTCCAGCCGCCCGATTGCTGGCAACGATGGGTTCAAGGCCCTGCTCATAAATCGGAATGCGTCCGTTCTCGAGAGCCGCGATTTTGCGCGGGTCCTTATCGACGCAAGTGACCTCATAGCCAAAATCGGAAAAGCACGCGGCAGATACGAGGCCCACGTATCCGGCGCCAATTACTGTAATCTTCATGATATTTTACCGCATCCTCGATGTCAGACTGAATGTTTGATTCAATTTCGACAGGTCTAATCTAACTCTTTTGACGCCGTGCGAGAACATGGGCGCCGCAACTACTTACAGCCGTGGTAAAGCTTTATCGTTCACAAAGACGGTAAATTTCAGGTGGACTCCGGCTTCCCAGCCAAAAATCGACGGCGGAGATCACATCGCGCAGATCATAGGCGCGACAGGGCCAAGCGCAGATGTCCGTTAGCCCCAGCCAGCAGGCGCTGTGCCCCGCCAGGGTTTTTTGCCCCGGCACACATGAGTACGGCCTCCTTCACGTGTCCACCGGCATCATCAAGGGCAAGTGTGGCGGATTTTTCATCAACGCCGGCAATCCTTGAGATGATGCCAATGGCGCGCTTTCGGAGTTTAAGATTACCCGCCCGCACATTCACCATCATGCCGTCGTGGACGGCACCAAGTTTGATGTGGGTGAGGGTCGAGAGCAGATTGAGCGCTGCTTTCTGTGCCGTACCAGCGCCCAGCCGCGTCGAGCCGGCGATGATTTCAGGGCCTGAATTCAACACGATCTCGATGTGCCCAAGCTTTCCCAGCGTCGAACCTGAATTGTTGACAACCGCAATGACATTGGCTCCCTGCTGCCTTGCCTGGCTAGCGGCGGCGGCCGTGTAGGGAGTTGCGCCGGATGCAGCGATGGCGATCATCACGTCTCCCGGCATGCAAATTGCGGCATCGCCTGCGCCCGCAAGGGCGTCATCTTCGGCATCGGCCAGCGTGTCGAACATCGCGTTGCGGCCCCCGGCGATGCAATAGAGGATCTTGTCTTCCGCCATGCCGAAGGTGGCTGGAAGTTCGGAGCCATCCTGCACGGCGATGCGGATCGAGGCGCCAGCCCCGGCATAGATCAACCGGCCACCTGCGGCGAGACATCTGGCAATGAGGGTCGCCGCCTGCGAAATACTTGGCGACGCCGCGCTAACGGCGGCGATTGCCCGTTCTTGACCCGCGATCAGTGCCGCGAGAATGCGGGCGTCTTCCCACGTGTCGATTCCCACTGTGCTGGCCAGTGATGCTTCGGTCTGCCACTGTTCCACGTTCATGATAACAATAATACCAAAATACTACCACTTGTCTACACAGGATCGAAAAGGATTAAGTTGGACGATATTTTCGTTGGCAACACATAAATCATTTTCAAATTGGTATTCTTTTGGTATTGTCATCGGCATGAGCGATGCCCCTCTCTTCTTCCTTGGCATTGATGGTGGCGGAAGCCGCTGCCGGGCGCGGATCCGCGATGTGCGCGGGCGCATGCTGGGTGAAGCGGTGGACGGAGCATCGAACATCTATCAGGACTTCTCCGGCGCCCTTGCAACCATCGTCGCGACGTCGGCGGAAGCCGCGGCCAAGGCAGGATTGACGACGCATCAGCTGCATGCTGGCTTGGGGCTGGCTGGTATCGTGACCTCGGTCGGGGCCGGGAAGATTGACGCCGCCAAGCTGCCGTTTGCCTCCGTCACCGCCGATAACGATGCCCATGCCGCCTGTATCGGGGCTTTCTCGGGTGCTGACGGCGGTATTGTCATTGCTGGCACCGGGTCCATCGGCGTCGGGCTGGTAGGCGGTGTCCGCCATATGGTGGGCGGCTGGGGGTTTCAACTTGGCGATCATGGTTCGGGCGCCTGGGTCGGCCACCATGCGGTGCGCCGCGCGGCGCTGGCCATCGACGGGCTGTTGCAACCGACGCGGCTGATCGACAACATCCTGTCGCGCACCGGGGCCACGCGCTTCGACTTGTCGCGCTGGTCGGAACAGGCGGTGCCAAAGGATTACGCTCAGTTTGCGCCCATCGTGTTCGAATGCGCGGGCCAAGGCGATGTCCAGGCGATGATGATCGTCATCGAGGGCGCGGCTGCCATTTCAAATCTCGGGCGAGCACTTCTGGCGCGGGGTGCCAAATCCATCTGCCTGCTCGGCGGACTCTCGGCGGTCTATCCACCCTATCTCGATGCCGACGTGAAGCAGGCGTTGGCCCAGCCCGAGGCCGATGCCATGGATGGCGCCATCATGATGGCAAGGCGCCGGCAGGGCCTGCAAGAGCGCTGGGCATGAGTGCGGCGCCGCGCATCTTCGTTCGTGAGCGCTTCGGTCAATCGGCTGGCGCACCGCTATACACACGCATCAAGAAACTGGTCCGGGACGCCGTCCAATCAGGAGAGCTTGGCCACGGCGATTCGATTCCGAGTGAGCGCGATGTCGCCGAAACGCTGAAGGTTTCGCGCGTCACCGTGCGCAAGGCGTTTGCCGATCTCGTGGCAGAGGGCATGCTGATGCAGCGGCGGGGTTCCGGCACCTATGTCAGCGCGCCGCTGCCGCGCATCGAGCAGCCGCTGTCGCGGCTCACCAGTTTCAGCGAGGACATGCAGCTGCGCGGCATCAAGACCGACTCCGACTGGCTCGACCGTTCGAGCGGACTGCCGACGCCGGAAGAAGCACTCAAATTGTCGATCTCGCCCACTGAACATGTGTCGCGCTTTCACCGGCTGCGGCGGGCCGAAGGTGTACCGCTGGCCATCGAGCTGGCGGTGATCCCGCATCATTTCATCGGCGATCCGTTGCAAGTCACCGGTTCGCTCTATGCCGCACTGGCGAAACGTGGCGCCCGGCCAGTGCGCGCCCTGCAACGGCTGCACGCCACGGGCCTGTTATCGCGTGACGCGGCGTTGCTGGAACTGCGACCCGGAAGCCCGGCACTGTTCATCGAGCGCGTCTCCTATCTCGGCGATGGCCAGACTGTCGAATATACGCGGTCGCATTATCGCGGCGACAGCTATGACTTCATCGCCGAATTGAGCCTCGCACCGGAGTTGCATGCATGAGCCACATGGCCAGCGAAGCGAAGGAGGCGCCACAGGCCGTGGCGCGCTTTCTTGAGCACAACGCAAAGGCACTTGCCGACCTTGGACGGCGCCTTCGCGATGCCCCGCCGCCGGTTGTTCTGACATCAGCGCGCGGCAGTTCGGACAATGCGGCGGGCTATTTCAAGTATCTGACCGAAATCCAGCTGGGAGTGCCGTGCTCCTCGATCGGGGCATCGGTGGTGTCGGTCTATGGCGGCCAGCTGAAGGCCAAGGGGGCAGTCTGTCTCACCATCTCGCAGTCTGGAAAGAGCCCGGATATCGTGGCACTTCAGGACGCCGCAAAGAAAGCTGGCGCGTTGACGGTCGCGCTGGTCAATGTGGGGGACTCGCCCGTAGCTCGCGCTGCCGACATTTGCCTTGAGTTGCGGGCCGACGCCGAGTTGAGTGTCGCTGCCACCAAATCGTTTGTTGTTTCTTGTGCGGCGGGCGCGGCCATTGTCGCGCATTGGCTCAACTCTCCAACCCTTCTGGATGCCGTGCAGCGCCTGCCCGAAACGCTCGGCAAGGCTGCCAGTATTGATTGGCCGGCGTTCAATGATTTTGCCGTAGAAGCCACGTCTCTTTATGTGCTGGGCCGCGGGCCATCGCTGCCGATTGCCGCCGAGACTGCGCTTAAACTGAAAGAGACGTGCGGCACTCATGCCGAGGCCGCGTCAATTGCTGAAGTGATGCACGGGCCATGGGAATTGATGCAAGAGGGATTTCCGGTGCTTGCCTATCAGCCCGATGATGCCGCCTTCAGCCTGACACAAGACGCGGTAGCGAAAATGCGCAGTGCCGGTGCCAAAGTGCAGGTAGTGGGCAGTGGCGGTTTGGCCTTTGCAGCCACCGGCGAGCCGCTGCTCGACCCGATTTCGATGATCCTCACTGCCTATCTGGCCATCGAGAAGCTGGCGCGTGCGAAGGGCCGCGATCCCGACCGGCCGCGGCTGTTGCAAAAGGTGACGGAGACGATGTGATGGCAACGGCAATCATCGGCGCCCGGGTCTTCACGGGCGAAACATTCCTTGAAGATCACGCCGTGGTCATCAGCGGCGAGCGCATCGCCCAGGTGGTGCCGCGGCAGGCTATTGGTGCGATGCGGACGCAAGATCTCGGTGGCGGCATTCTGGCGCCGGGCTTCATCGATGTGCAGGTCAACGGCGGTGGCGGCGCACTTCTCAATGATGCACCGACGGTCGAGACAGTACGCACCATCGCCACGTCGCATCGCGCATTCGGCACCGTGGGTCTGCTGCCGACGGCGATCACCGATGCGCCGAGTATTCTGAAACAGGCCACCGAAGCAGTGCGCGAGGCACTGGCGCAAGGCGTTCCCGGCGTTCTCGGGATTCACATCGAGGGGCCGTTTCTCGACGCCGAACGCAAAGGTGCCCATGCGCTGCGCTTCATCCGCGAGATGACGGAAGCCGATGCGGCATGGATCGGCGGTCTCGACTGTGGCTCGGTGATGTTGACGCTGGCGCCCAACCGGGTAGCGCCTGCGTTGATCCGGCAATTGGCGGCAGCAGGCGTGCTGGTCAGTCTCGGCCATGCCGAAGCAAGCTATGCGCAAGCCATCGGCGCACTTGAAGCGGGAGCGCGGGCCTTCACCCATCTCTACAATGCCATGAGCCAGTTGAACGGCCGTGATCCCGGCATGGCGGGGGCAGCACTTGCCGACCGCGATAGTTTCGTTGGTATCATCGCTGACGGCTTCCATGTCCACGATGCGGCGATGCAGGTGGCGTTTGCGGCCAAGCCCCAGGACCGCATGATGCTGGTCAGTGATGCCATGCCACCGGCAGCCGGCGGGCCATCGCAATTCGAGCTTCAGGGCCGCACGGTGCGGCGCGACAATGGCCGCCTGCAGCTCGATGACGGCACGCTGGCGGGCTCCAATCTCACCATGGACGCGGCAGTGCGCCATTGCGTCCTGCATCTGAAGCTTGATTTGGCGGTGGTGCTGCGCATGGCGTCACTCACGCCCGCGAAGTTTTTGC
>JANLTS010000076.1:0-14704 GCA_031363045.1 Hyphomicrobiales bacterium | reverse complement strand
TGCTCATGACGGTGAGCTCGGATGGGGTGGAATGGCAGGCCTGCGGGTTCCGGTTAACGTGGCCGGAACTTCCGGGGGCAGGCGGAGAGCCCCGGGGATACTACGATCCCCGCGCCGCTTAAGGCAGTTAGGTTCCCTCAGCCGGGAGTTCCGAAGTGCTCTCCGTTTTCGCGAAGAAGTCCTGCCGGATTTCGGGCGCTGCTTGGCGCTATTACCGCCAGCTTGCACAAGCTGGCACCATCGCACCGGGCAGCGCCCGTGCCTCCCACCAACCTTTGAGGGACAAGTGTCACCCTCGCCAAGGATGACGCATGCCTGAACGTCTTCTCCCGCTTACGGGAGAAGAAGGGACCCGCGCCAGCGGGGAGATGAGGGGAAGCGAGGCGGCTACGTCAACACCGCAACACGAAGGACAACACGCAATGAAAACTCCCTATTCCCCCAGTTCGATCGGCTGCAATTCCGCGAAACGGTCGCCGGGTCCCGGATTTTCGCGCGGGCTCTCACCGCCCAAGTGATGCATGATGCCCCAAACGGCATTGAGGGACGTCTGCACCGCGCCCTCGACCCAACCCGGCGTCCACGACACGCCGTCGCCCGCCATGAACATGCCCTTCTCGTTGGGCGGCATATTGTCCTGGTGGAAATGGCAGAACATGCGGCGGTTGTAGCGGTAGTGGCCGGGCAACGCGCCCTTGAAGGCACCGAGGAAATTCGGGTCCGATTCCCACGACACGGTAATCGGATCGCCGATGATATGACTGGCAAGGTCGAGGCGCGGATAGATTTTCTTCAGCGCATCGAGGCAAAGTTCGACCCGTTGTTCCACTGTCTCCGGCAGCATCTTCAAAGAATCGCTCATCCACGAATAGGACAGGCAGATGACGCCCGGTTTATCGTCGCCATTGTCGAACAGGTATGTGCCGCGCGTCAGCCGGTCGGTCAGCGTCTGGCTCATCAGGTCGCGGCCGGTGGCCGGGTCCTTGTCCTTCCAGAACGGCCGGTCGGTCATCACAAAGGTCTTGGAGGATTGCATGTAGCGGGTACGGTCAAGTGCCATCCACAGCTTGGGCGAAAACAGATTTTCCTCAACCTCCATGTTGGTGGTGAGAACCCAGCTCTGCACCGTGACGAGGCAGGCATCGAAGAGTTTCATGTGGCCCCAGCGGTCGGTGACGGCAATCTTGTCACCAGCCACGCGCTCGATGCGGCGGCAACCGGGCTTGGTGGCGCCATCATGCAATTTGGCCAGCGTCGTGCCCTTCGGCCAATGCACCATCTTTTCGGGAGACGAGTTCCACAGGCCCCGTGGCACCTGCTCGACACCACCCACCATGACGCGCTGGTTTTCGTCGCAGTCAGTGGCGACAACGCGGAGGATTTCCAGCATCGAATTGGGAAAGTCCGAATCCCAGCCGCCGGTGCCGAACCCCACTTGACCGAAGACTTCGCGGTGGCGGAAGGATTTCTGCCCGAAGGCATAAGACGTCGAGACGAAATCATAGAAGGTACGGTCATCCCAGATCGGCACCAGCTGGTTCCAGATGTCCTTGACCTTGGCTGTGTCGCGCTCGCGGATCGCCTGGCGGAGATCGCTGAAGGCCGCCCCTTCTTCCAGCGCCTTGGCCCAGCACTCCTGGATTTCCTTGAAGAACGGCGGCAGCTGCTCGGGCTTCTCGACATAGATGGTCTCGCCGCCGAGATCGATCACCGTCGAGTTGGAGGCAGGATAGGCCAGCGGATTGGGAAACGGCTTGGACGGAATGCCGAGCTTGTTGACATAATGATAGAAGGCGGTGGAGGAGAGCGGAAAACGCATGCCGCCGAGTTCGGCAATGACGCCGCTTGCCCCCTCGAAGGGTTGCGAACGCAGGCGCCCGCCGATACGCGCCGATTCGTAGATGACTGGCTTCAGGCCCATCTTCATCAGCTCATAGGCGGCCGTCATGCCAGCCATGCCCGCCCCGATGATAGCGACTTCCGCCCCGTGTTTGTGGGCAGGAACCGAGCCCAGCCCCGCAGGGTGCTTCAGCCAGTCATCGAAGGGGAACGGAAAATCCGGCCCATACATGGTCATCGGCTTCGAGGTATCGGCTTCGGGAACGAAGAAGGGGGATGGGGCCGACATAAAATGAGTCTCCTGCGCAAGAGCGTACGTCAGGACACTAGCCTGAACGGTGGCCGTCCGTCAGGGGGTACCGAAAATGCGAGAAGCCGGCCGTGGAGGGGAGGGCACGGGCCGGCTTCTCTGTCTGCGTGGTTCCGGGGCCAGGTTTGCAGGGGATGGGGGAGCCGGAAACAAGCAGGTCGGGGGAGACTTGGACTCAGTAACAGATGAGCTTCTTGGTGAAATACACCACCTTCTTGGTGTGCCACTTGTTCCACTTCACGTGCTTGACCTTCTTGTAGTGGCAGTAGCCGTCGTGGATGTAGATGCCATGATAGCCGGGCGATCCGATCGTGATGTTGAAATCGAAGTTGGTCTTGGCCTGGGCGGCGGGAGCGAGTGCCAGGCCCATGGCGGCGGCGGCGGAAAGCGCGATGACAGCGTTGCGGATCATGGTGTGGTTCCTTCCTGGCTTGTTGTGGCGGTGGTGATCACCGTTGATACATGCCTTTCTAGATGTTTGCGGCTGAACCAATTCTGAGTGCTAAATTTATCTTCCGTTCATCGGTGCTATGCGGCCAGGACAAAACGAAGACCGGCCACAGCGGGGCCGCTGTGACCGGTTGCTTCATCCGAAGTTCCCCAGACCCAAGAGAGGGGGCTGTTGATTGGACTGGGAGACTCGGATTTCGGAATTGGATAGGCTCAGTAGCAGACGAGCTTCTTGGTGAACCACACAGTCTTCTTGGTGTGCCACTTGTTCCACTTCACGTGCTTGACCTTCTTGTAGTGGCAATAATCGTTGTAGAAGTAGATGCCGTGATAACCGGGCGATCCGATCGTGATGTTGAAATCGAAGTTGGTCTTGGCCTGGGCCGCCGGAGCCAGGGCGACGCCCATGGCGGCAGCTGCGGAGACGGCGATGAGAGCGTTGCGGATCATGGTCGAGGCCTTCCTGGTTTGCTTCGGCGGTGATGATCACCGTTGATGGATGCCTTTCTAGCCGACGGCGGCTGAACCAATTCTGAGCACTGCGTTTACCTGCCGTTCATGTTGCAGGAGGTTGTCTCAGCCTCTATATGGGCGGCCCATGACCAGTATTTTCATCGATGGTGAGGCGGGAACGACCGGCCTCCAGATCCGCGACCGGCTCTTGGGCCGGACCGACATTACCCTTGTGTCGATCGATCCCGAGCGCCGCAAGGACACCGCTGCCAAACGCGAATTGTTGAATTCCGTCGATGTCGCCATCCTCTGCCTGCCTGACGAGGCGGCGAAGGACGCCGTTGCGATGATCGACCCCGCTTCGCGCACCCGTATCATCGACGCATCAACCGCCTTCCGGGTCGCCGAAGGCTGGGCCTATGGCATGCCGGAACTCTCGAAAGCCCATCGCAATCGGATTGCCGGCGCCACACGTGTTGCCAATCCGGGCTGCTATCCCCAGGGACTCATTGCCTGCGTGCGTCCGCTCATCGATGCGGGGATCATGTCGGCTGACTATCCCGTGACCTACAACGCCGTCTCGGGTTATTCGGGCGGCGGCAAGAAGATGATCGAGGACTATGAAGCAAAGGGTTCCGCCGCCGTTCCTTTCTTTCCCTACGGCTTGACCTTCGCGCACAAGCATCTGCCCGAGATGCAGGTCTACGCCGAATTGGCCCATGCCCCGGTGTTCCAGCCATCGGTCGGCAACTATGCGCAAGGCATGCTCGGCTGTGTTCCGGTCTTTGCCGAACTGCTGATGAAGAAAGCCAGCGGCGAGGCGATTCGCGATTGCCTCGCTGCCGCTTATGAGGGCCAGGCAATGATCGAGGTGGCGCCCTATGCGGCAATCGAACGGGCCGCCGAAGTGAGTCCGGAAGTGTTGAACAACACCAATCGCATGCGGCTGCATGTCTTTTCAAACGACGCGCGGGGCCACGTGTTGCTGATGTCGATCTATGACAATCTCGGCAAGGGCGCCTCTGGTGCCGCCGTGCAAAATCTCAATCTCATGATCGGGGCCGAGGAATCGCTCGGTGTTGATCTACCGATAGCCGCCTGAAGGAGAGTATCATGCAGAAGTTCGAAACGCTCACGGGAGTTGCCGCTCCCCTGAACATCGTCAACATCGACACCGACATGATCATCCCCAAGCAGTTCCTCAAAACAATTCTGCGGACGGGACTTGGAAAATCACTGTTCTATGAAATGCGCTACACTCAGGACGGCCAGGAAATGCCGGATTTCGTGCTGAACAAAAAAGCCTACCGCAAGGCAGAAGTCTTGGTGACCGGCGATAATTTCGGCTGCGGTTCATCGCGCGAGCATGCGCCCTGGGCGCTGCTGGATTTCGGCATCCGCTGTGTCATCTCGACGAGCTTCGCGGATATCTTCTACAACAACTGTTTCAAGAACGGTATCTTGCCGGTCGTCGTCTCGCCCGAAGACCTGAAGAAGCTGATGGATGATGCCGAGCGCGGCGCCAACGCCACCATGACCATCGATCTCCCCAACCAGGAAATCCGTGGCCCTGACGGCGGCAAGGTGAAATTCGACATCGACCCGTTCCGCAAGCATTGCCTGTTGAACGGCCTCGATGACATCGGCCTGACGATGGAAAAAGCAAAATCTATCGACAGTTTCGAGAAGCAGCAGGCGGCGGCGCAAAGCTGGTTGTGAGATTGCCCTCATCCCCCTGTCGGGACCTTCTCTCATGGCGATGCCACGAGAGAAGGCGGATCGCTTCTTGTGCCCTCGCCCGCCGAAGGTGGGAGAAGGTAGCCGGCAGGCCGGATGAGGGCCTCTTGCCTTGAACGCCATCCTCAACACCGTCCTCCCGGTATTCGGCATGATCGTTCTGGGAATCGGTTTCACGCGGGCGAAGATCTTCGATGTGGCGGCGGGCAAGGGCATCACACTTTTCGTTTTCAACGTCGCCATTCCGGCCCTGCTGTTCAAGACGGTGGCCACCATGGAGCCGCAACAGGCAGCCCCTTGGGGCCTGTGGATCGCTTTCTTCGGTGGACTTGCCATCACTTGGCTGATCACGGCCTTCGTCTCGCGCTTTTTTGAATCCTTGCGTGTTTCAGGCGGGGCCGCAGCTTCGATGGCAGCAGGCTTCGGCAATCTGGCTCTGCTCGGCACACCGCTGGCGCTCGCTCATTTCGGCAATCAGGTTGCCATTCCATTGGGCATGATCCTGTCGATTCATGCGCCAATCCTGTGGTTCACGGCGATGCTGCACAGGGAGCTCTCGCTCCACTCTGGTTCCTTCTCGATTGCGCGGACAGCAAAGGAACTGTTCCGCAACCTCGCCACCAATGCCATCGTGCTGGGTCTCCTCGCTGGCAGCCTGTGGCGGCTGACCGGCCTGGGATTGCATCCCATTGCTGGCACCATGCTTGACATGCTGGCCGATGCTTCGGTGCCGACCGCGTTGTTTGCACTCGGCGTGTCGCTGGCGGGCTATTCGCTGCGTGGCGCCTGGAGTGGCATGTTCGCGCTGATTGGCCTCAAGATGGTGCTGATGCCGGTGCTGGTCTTCATGATGCTGCGCTATGTGGTCTCGATCCCGCCACTATGGGCACAGGTGGCTGTGCTGTTTGCCGCCATGCCGACCGGCGCCAATGCCTTTCTTTTCGCGCATCGCAACGATGAGGCGGTGGCCGCTGTCTCGGGTGCCATTGCATTGGGCACCGCCTTGGCGGCCATCAGCGCCTCGATCCTGCTTTATCTCATGGATCAAGGCCTCATTTGACGGCTGGCAGAAGCTTGGCCATGCGTGTAAGGAGCCAGTCCACAGGCTTGATTTTGACCCGCAACGGGTCCATTTTCCGCACCGTTTCAAACCCTCAAGGAGCCACATGGCCAAGGAAGAACTGCTCGAATTCGAAGGTACCGTGACCGAACTTCTACCCAACGCGACGTTCCGCGTGAAGCTCGACAACAGCCATGAGATCATTGCCCACACCGCCGGCAAGATGCGCAAGAACCGCATCCGCGTCCTGGCGGGTGACCGCGTGATGGTCGAGATGACGCCCTATGATCTGACCAAGGGCCGCATCAACTACCGGTTCAAGTAACATCGGATGGCAAAGAGCCCTGTCAGGCTGGTGCTTGCCAGCGCTTCGCCGAGGCGGCTGCAACTGCTCGAACGCATCGGACTCGTCCCCGATCTTCTCAACCCCGCCGACGTCGATGAAACTCCACTGAAACGCGAGACACCACGCGCCTTGTCTGTCAGGCTGGCGCGCGCCAAGGCGGAGCGCGCTCTGGAAATGCCGCTGGTCCGCACGCAAGGCACCAATGCCTTCGTGCTCGCTGCCGACACCGTGGTAGGCCTTGGCCGCCGGATTTTACCGAAGGCCGAAACCGAGGAGCAGGCGCGTGATTGCCTGTCATTGCTGTCGGGACGGTCACACTGGGTTTATTCCACCATCTGCCTGGCCAGTCCGGGCGGCAAACTCTCGACGCGCTGCGTCGAAACCAAGCTGCGCTTCAAGCGCCTGTCGCGCGAAGACATCGAGAGCTACATCGCCTCCAACGAATGGCACGGCAAGGCGGGCGGCTACGCCATCCAGGGACGCGCCGAGGCTTTCGTCCGCATGCTGACGGGTTCGTATTCGGCTGTCGTCGGTTTGCCGCTTTATGAAACCGTAGCACTTCTGGAAGGTGCGGGTTATCCCGTTTTCCATAGCTGGATGACCGGAACGCCGCCGGAGGTTTGAGTGGCCGATCCCGTTATCCACCTGCGCCCCAAGCGTCCCTGTCCGATCTGCAAGAAGGCGTCGCAACAGAAGTACCACCCGTTCTGTTCCAACCGTTGCGCACAGATTGACCTGAACCGCTGGTTTGGCGGCAACTACGCCGTGCCCGCCGAAGAGCAGGACGACACACCAGACGACGACGGAGGCAGTGCTTAGCTATTCGGCCGGTACTGGCAATCCGTCTGGCGGCCCATGCGGCAGCGCAGCAGATTTCGGCCGATACCCCATCACCGCATAAATGCAGGGCACCACGAACAGCGTCAACAGCGTGCCAAGCGACATGCCACCGGCGATGACCCAGCCGATCTGTTGGCGGCTCTCCGCACCCGCACCGGTTGCCAACGCCAGCGGCAGCGCGCCAAGGATCATGGCAGCCGTCGTCATGAGAATGGGCCGAAGCCTAAGGCCTGCGGCCGCGATGATCGCCTCGCGCCGGTCTTGGCCTTCGGCCTGCAGCTTGTTGGTAAAGTCGACGATCAGGATGCCATGCTTGGTGATAAGTCCGATCAAGGTGACGAGACCGATTTGCGAATAAACATTAAGCGTGCCACCGGTGAGCCAGAGCGCCGCCAGGGCGCCGGTCATCGACAGCGGCACGGTGGCCATGATCATCAATGGGTCGCGGAAACTCTCGAATTGGGCGGCCAACACCAGATAGATGAAGGCCAGTGCCATGAGGAACACCAGCGCCAGATTGGAGCTGGCATCGCGGAACTCGCGCGCCTGGCCGGTGAGATCGGTTACCGTACCTTCAGGCAAAATCTCGGCTGCCGCCTGATTGACCGCCGCGACCGCTTCACCCATCGTGTAGTTGGGGGCCAGATTGGCCTGGATGGTGATGGCCCTGAGCTGATTGAAGCGGCGGAGATCGCGCGGCGCCACGGTTTCCCGCGTCTTCACCACGTTCGACAATTGCACCATGGTGCCATCGCTGGCCCTGACGAAGATTTGCGACAGCGTCTCGGATGACGCACGGTCGGCCGCCGGCAATGCCACGGTGACATCGTAAAGTTCCGAGCCGATCTGGAAGTTCGAGACATTGCGGCCACCGAGCAAGGTTTCCAGCGTGCGGCCGATGACCGAGATATCGAGACCAAGGTCGGCGACGCGGTCACGGTCGATCTCGACTTCGACCTCTGGCTTGTTGAGCCGCATGTCGGTATCGAGATCGGCGAGGCCAGGATTATCCTTCAGCTTTTCAACCAGCCTGTCGGCGATGTCGTTGATCTCGGCGTAGGAGGCGGATGACTGGATGACAAACTGAAACGGCTTGCCAAAGCCACGCGTCCCGAGCGATGCCGGGTTGGAGGCAGAAGCCTGCACACCAGCGATCTTGCGGAGTCTAGGCAAAAGCGATTGTGTGATCTCCTGCTGTTTCGTTTCCCGCTCCGACCAGTCTTTAAGCCGGGCAAAAGAGGTGAACTGCGTCACTTCGCCAGAGCCGACAATCATCAGGTATGAACGCAAGTCGGGCACAGCCGCCAGCAACTCCTCCACCTGTCCGGCATAGCGCTTGGTGTAGGCAAAACTGGCACCTTCCGGCGAATTGCCGGAGACGATGACAACGCCGCGGTCTTCGGTGGGCGACAGTTCGGATTTCATCTGCGTGAAGATCCAGCCACCACCGGCGCCGACACAAAGAGCCAAAAACAGCACCAGCCACGGAAGTTTCAACGCGACGCCAAGGCTCGCCTTGTAGCCGCGCTCGAGCCCGCCAAGAATGCCCTCGACGATGCGGCCGAACAGATTCTTGTTCTCTTGATGCCTCAGCAGCTTTGAGCACATCATCGGTGTGAGCGTCAGGGCGACGAACCCCGAGACCACGACGGCCCCGGCCAGCGTCACGGCAAATTCGAGGAACAGCCGGCCGGTTCGTCCCGGCGAAAATGCTATTGGCGCGTAAACGGCGGCCAGCGTGAGCGTCATGGCCACAACCGCGAAGCCGATTTCGCGCGCACCCGTGATCGCCGCATCGAATGGCTTCATGCCATCCTCAATGTGGCGGTAGATGTTCTCGAGCACCACGATGGCGTCGTCGACCACCAGTCCGATGGCCAGCACCATGGCCAGCAGCGTCAACGTGTTGACGGTGAGCCCTGTCGCATACATCAGGGCAAATGTGGCGATGAGCGACACCGGAATGGTGACGATGGGAATGAGGGCGGCGCGCACTGAATGCAGGAACAAGAAGATGATCACCAGCACCAGGCCGATAGCTTCAAGGATCGTCGTAAACACGTTGGCGATCGACCGGTCGATGAAGACAGTGGAATCGAAGCCGATGGCCGCCTCAACGCCGTCCGGCAATTCGGCATTGAGGCGCGGCAGGATGGCGTTGACGGCTTTCGACACATCGAGCGGATTGGCCACCGCCTGCTTGACGATGCCGATGGAGATGGCCGTCGCACCATCATAACGGCTCTCGCGGCGCACGTCCGCCGTGCCCAGTTCGACGCGCGCCACATCTCCAAGTGTCACCTGCAAGCCGCCGGCGGATTTCAGCACGACATTTGAAAATTCTGCCGCCGTGCCCAGCGACGTACGCGACAGCACCGTGAACTCGCGTTCGACACTCTCGATGCGCCCCGCCGGAATATCGGCATTCTGGTTGCGGATGGCGCTCTCGACATCCTGGACCGTGAGGCCATGACCAGCGAGCCGCGCTGGATCGATCCAGATCCGCATCGCATAGCGGCGCTCGCCGTTGACGCTGACATCGGCGACGCCATCAAGATTTTTGAAGCGGTTGACGACGAAACGGTCGACATAGTCGGTGAGCTCCAGCGCGTCCATCGTCCCTGATTGCATGACAACGAAAATGATCGGCTGGGCGTCGGCCTCGACCTTGGAGATACTCGGCTCGGTGACCTCATCCGGCAGTTGGCGGCGTACCCGGCTCACCCGGTCGCGGACATCGCTGGTGGCGGCATCGATGGCGACGGTCGAACGGAAGCGGATGGTGATGCGGCTCGATTCGGCCCGCGACGTCGACTCGATGGTGTCGATGCCCTCGATACCGGCCAGAGAGCCCTCAAGCACCTGCGTCACTTGCGATTCGATGATGCCCGCCGAAGCGCCGCTGTAATTGGTCTGGACCGAGACCTGCGGCTCGTCGATGGCCGGATACTCGCGGATCGTCAGGCGGTTGAACGACATCAATCCAGCCAGCAGCAGCACGAGACTCAGCACCGTGGCAAAGACTGGGCGGCGGATGCAGATCTCGGTGAAGCTCATGGCCCTCTACTCCGCCGCGGCGGCGGTTGACACCACCTCGACCGTAGCACCATCGGCAAGCCTGGTGTTGCCGGCGGTGACCACTTCATCGCCCACAGCAATGCCTTCGACGATCTCAACCTGGGCAGCCAGCCGCCGGCCGGGCCGCACCAGGATTTCCTTGGCCTTGCCGTCGCGGATCACATAGACGAAAACCTTCTCGCCGCGTTGCACGATTGCCGCTTCCGGCACCATCACCGCCTGGCGCGGCGTGCCCTTCACTTGTATGCGCACCAGGAGGCCGGGGCGGAGCTTCAGCGCCCGATTGTCAAGATCGGCCCGCACTTGAAGGGCGCGGCCATTGACGTCGATCGATGGGTTGAGGGCTGAGACGTCGGCCGTGAAACTTTCACCCGGCAGGGCATCGGCGGCAACCGCGATGGTCTGGCCCGGAGCGATGCGAGCCTGCTGCAGTTCCGGCACCGAAAAGCTGACTTTCAGTTGGTCGATCTTGTCGAGTTGCACCAACGGCGTTCCGGCCGTCACGTAGGCGCCCTCGGAAATAGCGCGAAACGCCAGCGAGCCTGAAAATGGCGCGGTGATCGTCAGCTTGCCGAGCAGAACCCGTGACGATTCGACCGCCGAGCGCGCCAGGTCGCGCTCCGTCAACACGGCGTCATAGGTGCTCTGGGCAACATTGCCGGATTTGCGCAGGGCCTGGTTGCGGGCAAGATTGGCCTCCGCCAGTGCCAGCCGCGCTTCTGCTTCGGCCAGTGCCGCATTGGCCAGATCGGCGTCAAGCTTGAACAACTCGGTCCCCTGCTGCACCGCGCCGCCATCCTCGAACAAGATCGAAGCAATGCGGCCACTGGTTTCGGGCGCGATCGAGACCGACTCGTCCGCCAGCAGAGTTCCAATGGCCGAAATGTCATCGGAAATGTCCGACAGCTTGGCATGCGCTGTTTCGACCGGCGTGGCGCCCCGTCCCGGCGCTTTCTTGTCTGTGGCCTTCTTGTCCCCGGAGTCTGACTTGGTTGTGGCGGTCGCAGGCTGTTGCAACCCGGTCAGTGCCACGAGGTCGATACCGCTCTGGCGCAGGCCGTAGGCGGCACCGGCCAACACGGCAACGCCGGTAAGAAGATACAACCAGGACTTCATCGTTCCATCATTCTCCTTGTGTGCCCGGCTGCCGGCGGATCACACTAGCATTTCATACGCCCGGTGGGGCGCCGCAGATTTATGCCGCATCGGTTGAGGACGCATGACCTTGCCGAAATCCGTCGCTGGCGTGATCCGGTTCTCCGCGCTATGTCCGGTGCCGAAGTATCGTTCCAGCCCTCAGGAAAGGAAACTCCCATGAAATCCCGCGCCGCCGTTGCCTTTGCCGCCGGAAAGCCGCTCGAAATCGTCGAGGTTGACCTTGAAGGCCCGAAAGAGGGCGAAGTTCTCGTCGAAATCAAGGCAACGGGTGTCTGCCATACCGATGAGTTCACCATTTCCGGCGCCGACCCCGAGGGCCTGTTCCCAGCAATCATGGGCCACGAAGGTGCAGGCGTTGTGGTGGATGTGGGACCGGGCGTGACGTCGTTGAAGAAGGACGACCATGTCATCCCGCTCTACACGCCCGAATGCCGCGAGTGCGAGTACTGCCTCAACCCCAAGACCAATCTCTGCCAGAAAATCCGCACGACGCAAGGCAAGGGCCTGATGCCGGACGGCACCTCGCGCTTCTCCTACAAGGGCCAGATGGTGCACCACTACATGGGCTGTTCCACCTTCTCGAACTTCACCGTTCTGCCGGAAATCGCCCTCGCCAAGGTGCGTGAGGACGCGCCATTTGACAAGATCTGCTACATCGGCTGCGGCGTCACCACCGGGGTTGGTGCCGTCATCAATACCGCCAAGGTCGAAGTGGGTTCCAACTGCGTGGTCTTCGGGCTGGGCGGCATCGGCCTCAATGTCATCCAGGGCCTGAGGCTCGCTGGCGCCAACCAGATTATCGGCGTCGATCTCAACGACGAACGCGAGGCCTGGGGCCGCCGCTTCGGCATGACGCATTTTGTCAATCCATCGAAGGTCGAGGGCGATCTGGTGGCGCATCTCGTCAACCTCACCAATGGTGGAGCTGATTACACCTTCGAATGCATCGGCAATGTGAAGGTGATGCGTGTGGCGCTGGAATGCGCCCACAAAGGTTGGGGTCAATCGATCATCATTGGCGTGGCTGGTGCCGGACAGGAGATTGCCACGCGGCCTTTCCAGCTGGTGACTGGACGCTCGTGGCGCGGCACCGCTTTCGGAGGAGCGCGTGGCCGCACCGATGTGCCGAAAATCGTCGACTGGTACATGAATGGCAAGATCGAGATCGATCCGATGATCACCCACATCATGCCATTGCAGGACATCAACAAGGCTTTCGACCTGATGCATGAAGGTAAGTCGATCCGCAGCGTCATCGTGTTCTGACGATGCTTGAAACGAAGAGCCTCGCTAAATCGCACGGCGGCATTCAGGGCGTCTACACGCATCACAGCGCGGTTTGCGCTTGTCCGATGACCTTCGCGGTCTTCGTGCCTCCGTATGAGGCGGGCGCGAAGCTGCCAGTGCTATGGTATCTCTCAGGGCTGACCTGCACCCATGCCAATGTCATGGAGAAAGGCGAGTACCGCAAGGCCGCCGCCGAACATGGCGTCATCATCATTTGTCCCGACACCAGCCCGCGTGGGCCGGGTGTGGCGGACGAGACTGGCAATTGGAAGCTCGGCTGTGGCGCAAGTTTCTATGTCGATGCCACGGAGACGCCCTGGGCGTCGCACTATCGGATGTACTCCTATGTAACGGCGGAACTTCCGGCGGTGATCGCTGCCAATTTTCCGGCTGATATGGATCGTCAGTCGGTTTTCGGTCATTCCATGGGCGGCCACGGTGCGCTGATTGCCGCTCTCAGAAATCCGGGCCGATATCGGAGCTGTTCGGCCTTCGCGCCGATCACCCACCCGATGGTGGCTGACTGGTCAAGACCCGCACTTGCCGCCTATCTTGGCCCGGACGAGCACGCTTGGCGGCATTATGATGCCGTGGCCTTGATCGAGGATGGCGCCCGCGTCTCCGAACTACTCGTTGAACAAGGCATGGCAGATTCGTTCCTGAAAGACGGGCTGCGGCCAGAGCTGCTTGAAGAGGCTTGCACGACGGCGGGCATTCCACTCACGCTCCGCAGGCATGAAGGCTACGACCACTCATACTTTTTCATTTCGAGTTTCATGGCCGAACACGTGGCCTGGCATGCAGAAAGGCTGGTGCGTTGAACTCTGCCCCGGACGGAAGAATCTCGCATCATCAACCAGTTGAGCTTCATCGATGACCACACTTCCTATTCGCGCCATCGCTCATTGGGCGCTGAAGACTCACGATGCCGAGAGACTGCTCGGTTTCTACCGTGATGTATTGGGCTTTGACGAGATGATGCGGTTGCATCGCGACAGCGGTGAACTATGGCTGGTCTATCTGCGCGTCACCGACACGCAGTATCTAGAGATCTTTCCGGAGGGTGAGCCGGGTTCGGCACCATCTGAAAGCGCCACCGCGATGAATCACATTTGCCTTGCGGTCGACAGTGTTGATACCACGGCGGACTGGCTCATTACGAAGGGCATCGAGATATTCCGCGCACCGAAACTTGGGGCTGACGGCAACCGTCAGTGCTGGATCAAGGATCCCGATGGCAACCGCATCGAGTTCATGCAGATGATGCCCGGCAACATGCAGGACAAGGCCATCACAAGGCTGCAAGCAGCGCGTCAATCGCCTGAAGTTCAGGCGTGATGTTGTCGGGGTTGGGCGCCGGGTCACACGGCAGACGGAAGAGGCATGACATGGCGAGCTATTTGTCACCCGCTGCTCCGGGCAATGCAGTCATCGCGCACGGCCGCCGCATCTGCTAGAACACAGCCACAACATGCAACGCTGCTTACCGCCGCTCCGTCAGGAGAAATTGACTGAAGCTGGATATCGATTCCGCCAGGGTGAATGCGATGGGTGACCCTTACCTCTCATAGTGTTGTGACACCAGTCGATCGAGCAGCCTCACTCCCCAGCCGGAACCCCAGCTCTGGTTGATCGAGTTTCGAACCCCATCCATTGCGGTGCCGGCAATGTCGAGATGCGCCCAGGGGACATTGTTGACGAAGCGCTGCAGAAATTGCGCCGCAGTGATCGACCCGGCAAACCGGCCACCGGTATTTTTGACATCCGCAACGTCGTGATCGATGATCTTGTCATACTCAGGTGCTAGCGGGAGGCGCCATACTTTCTCGCCTGTTGCGTAACCAGCATCGGACAGGCGCTGCGCCAAGTCATCATTGTTTGAGAACAGCCCTGCGTGCTCCTTGCCAAGTGCCACCAAAATGGCGCCGGTGAGGGTGGCAAGATCGATCATGAAGATCGGCTTGAAACGTTCCTGAACATACCACAATACGTCGGCAAGAACGAGGCGGCCTTCAGCATCGGTGTTCAGTACCGCTATGGTTTGACCCGACATGGATTTCACCACGTCGCCTGGCCGTTGGGCTTTGCCGTCCGGCATGTTCTCGACAATGCCTATTGCGCCGATCGCATTGACCTTGGCCTTACG
>JANLTS010000020.1:0-4988 GCA_031363045.1 Hyphomicrobiales bacterium | reverse complement strand
GGTAAGTAGTCGTTAGTTCCTATGCTCTAGCCGTCTCCACTTAGATAAATTCGAGTTGGGAGTTCGTGGACATGGCTATTGGTGATTTTCGCAAACTCTGCGCGGCTGGTGTGTTTGCAAGCTTTGCAACGGCTCTCGCCGGACATTCGGCCATGGCCGGTGTCGTCATCGCAACAGCCCGCATCGACCAGGGATTGCTGTTGGTGACTGGCACAAGCCCCACCGGCACGACAGTCAAGATGGACCTCTTCGATCCCGTTCCAATCGACCCGGTGACACGGCAGTTCAGCATCAGCGAGGTCTATGTCCCCGCCGATTGCATCGTCGATCTAGAGATCGCCGGATCACCGATCGTGCGCACCTCCGCCGTGATCGCCAATTGTGCGCCCGCCAATCTCATTCCGCGCGGTACTTGGGATACGGCGGCTACCTACTATCTCAACGACCTCGTTTACTTCCAGGGTTCGACCTACCGCGCCATCAATCCCGGTCCGCTGGTCAACAAGGGTACGCCGCCCGGCGGCACAAACTGGCAGAATTATTGGCAATTGTTTGTCTCCAAGGGCGCCAATGGCATTGCCGGAGCAACTGGTCCGGCAGGCCCCGCTGGTGCAACTGGCCCCGCTGGTGAAGCGGGTCCTGCTGGTGCTACTGGCCCGGCTGGTGCCGATGGTGCTGCTGGCCCGCAGGGCGACAGGGGCCTCAGGGGGTTGCAGGGCGATGCCGGTCCGCAAGGTGACGTTGGTCCGCAAGGTCCGGCGGGAGCCGATGGTGCTGTTGGCCCGCAGGGTCCGGCAGGTTCGGATGGTGCTGTTGGTCCTGCCGGTCCGCAAGGTCCAAGAGGCGTCAAGGGCGATCAGGGCGACGCTGGCCCGCAGGGTCCGATTGGCCTCACGGGAGCCACTGGTCCGCAGGGTGTTGCGGGAGCCACCGGTGCGACTGGTCCGCAAGGTCCAGTTGGAACCGGCATTGGCGGTCATGGCATTGTCAGTGGTGTCAGCGCTACGAATTCAGCCAACAAGTCGGTGACGATAAGCTGCGGAACCACCAAGGTTGTGCTTGGTGGTGGTGCTGTGATGCCGGTCGGATTTGAAGGCAGCCTGACGATTTACAGCAGCTATCCGAGTGCTGCCAATGCCTGGACGGTGCAGGTCGTCGAGAACGACTCCGTCGGCTCGAACTGGAGCTTCACTGGATACGCCGTCTGCGCCACGAAATAGCGCCCAGCATTTTCACTTTCCGAACTGCCTGCAGGGGGCCACCACACGTGGCCCCCTGTTCAGTTGTGGCTGGGCCATCACCGGCCGCTCACACCAAGTTGAGAATGATGCCGCCATACGTGTGAAGCCTTTCGCCATGCAGGCGCGTATCTTATGTCACAACTGGAGTGTCATACATGAACCGCCGCAATCTGTTGAAAACCGCCGCTGTCTCTTCGCTCTTGGCCGGTCTGGGTCTGAGCATGCCCAAGTCACATGCCGAAGCCTTTGAGATCAGCAAGACCGAAGATGAATGGAAGGCCATCCTCAGCCCCGCGCAATTTGCCGTGCTGCGTCAGGAAGATACCGAGCGACCCTTCACCAGCGCGTTGCTCGACGAGCACCGCAATGGCACTTTCAATTGCGCCGCCTGCGCGCTGCCGGTCTATGCCTCAGAAACAAAGTATGACAGCGGCACCGGTTGGCCGAGTTTCTTTGACGTGCTGCCAAATTCAGTGGGCAAAAAGGAAGACAATACGCTGTTTTCCACCCGCACCGAAGTCCATTGCCGCCGCTGCGGCGGGCATTTGGGTCACGTCTTCGACGACGGCCCGAAACCAACGGGATTGCGCTATTGCATGAACGGCGTGGCCATGAATTTTGTGGCGGCGTGAAAGTTTCAACATCTTCGTCACCCCAGCGAAATCTGGGGTCCATCTCGGATGACCAAAGCTGGATGCCAGCCTTGGCTGGCATGACGGGCGTGGAAGTTGTCGAGTTCATCCTCTTGTGACGAAACTGTCGATAACCCGCTTCTCGCCCGCCTTGTCGAAATCAACAGTCAGTTTGTTGCCATCGACCGCGCGGATCAGGCCGTAGCCGAACTTCTCATGAAAAACGCGCTCGCCCTTGGCGAAGCCCTTGCCCTCGGTTTCGCGGGCCACCATTTCGCCTTCAATGAAATTGGGCGTCGAGCGCGCCGCACCGCCCTGTTTCCATCGATCCTGGGCCCGCTGCCATCCCGGTGTGGCGTAGGTGTTGGTGAAAGGCTGCGGCTGGTCGTCGAAGCGGCTCTTGCCGTAGCCACCCAGCCCATGGCCGCCATAGGAATTGGCCATCGGTGCGACTTCAACATGCGCCGCCGGCAATTCGTCGATGAAGCGCGAGGGGAGTGGTGACTGCCAGAGATTGTGCACGCGGCGGTTCTGCGCAAATGAAATATAGGCGCGGCGCTTGGCGCGGGTAATGCCGACGTAAGCCAGGCGGCGCTCCTCTTCCAGTCCGGCGCGGCCTTTCTCGTCAAGCGCGCGCTGATGCGGGAACAGGCCTTCCTCCCAGCCGGGCAGGAACACCGTGCCGAATTCCAATCCCTTGGCGGAATGCAGCGTCATGATGTTGACCTTGTCATCGTCGGGCGATTGCTCGACATCCATCACCAGTGAAATATGTTCGAGGAATCCGGCGAGGTTCTCGAACTCGCCCATCGAGCGCACGAGTTCCTTCAGATTCTCTAGCCGCCCTTCGGCCTCCGGGCTCTTGTCGTTTTGCCACATCTCGGTATAGCCCGATTCATCGAGCACGATTTCGGCAAGCTCCGTGTGCGGAATACCGGTCATCGCCTGGCGCCAGCGGCCAAAGCTGTCGATCAGTTTGCGCAGTGAGGTGCGGGCCTTGGCTGGCAATTCATCGGTGAGTGCGATCGCCTCGGCGGCACGATAGAGCGAGATGCCCTGGGCGCGCGCAATACTATGCATGCGCTTCACCGAGGTATCGCCGATGCCGCGCTTTGGTGTGTTGATGATACGCTCGAAGGCCAGGTCGTTGTCGGGTGAGGCGACGATCTTCAGGTAAGCCAAAGCATCGCGGACTTCGGCCCGCTCATAGAAACGCGGGCCTCCGACAACGCGATACGGCACGCCCAATGTGATGAAGCGGTCTTCAAAGGCCCGCATCTGGAACGAGGCGCGCACCAGGATCGCCATGTCGTTGAGCTTTTCTTGTTTCCGCTGCAAGTTCTCGATGTCATCGCCAATGACCCGGGCTTCCTCGTCGCCATCCCAGTGCGAGCGCACGATGACCGTGTCGCCATCATCGCGATCCGTGCGCAAGGTTTTCCCCAAGCGGCTCTCGTTCTTGGCGATGAGGCCTGAAGCAGCGCCCAGAATCTGCGGCGTCGAGCGGTAGTTGCGTTCGAGCCGGATCACCTTGGCACCGGGAAAATCCTT
Source organism: Hyphomicrobiales bacterium (assembly GCA_031363045.1). Taxonomy (GTDB): domain Bacteria; phylum Pseudomonadota; class Alphaproteobacteria; order Rhizobiales; family Aestuariivirgaceae; genus Aestuariivirga. The sequence goes on along the minus strand of JANLTS010000020.1, from coordinate 1,564 downwards.
CTCGAAGCGCAGGATATTGTCGACCTCGGCACCGCGCCAGCCATAGATCGACTGGTCGTCGTCACCCACCACACAGATGTTCTTATGGCCCTGTGCCAGCAGCCGCAGCCACAGATATTGCGCCACGTTGGTGTCCTGGTACTCATCCACCAGCATGTATTTGAAACGCCGCTGATACTCTTTCAGCACATCGGGGTAGGCCTGGAAGATGCGTAGAGGTTCGAGCAACAGGTCGCCGAAATCGCAGGCGTTCACCACCTTCAGGCGCTGCTGGTATTCGGCATAGAGCAGGCCACCCTTGCGGTCGAACTCCTGGGCTTCGCTGGCAGGCACCTTGTCAGGTGTCAGGCCACGGTTCTTCCAGCCGTCGATGAGGTTGGCCAGTTGCCTCGCCGGCCAGCGCTTCTCGTCGATGTCATGGGCCTGCATCAGCTGCTTCATCAACCGGATCTGATCATCGGTATCAAGGATCGCGAAGCCCGAGCGCAGCCCCGCCAACTCGACATGATTGCGCAGGATCTTGACGCCAATGGCATGGAAAGTGCCGAGCCAGGTCATGCCCTCGACAACGCCGCCGACCAGCGCGCCGATCCTGTCCTTCATCTCGCGCGCCGCCTTGTTGGTGAAGGTGACGGCCAGCAATTGCCCCGGCCAGGCTTTGCCGGTGGCCAGAATGTGCGCCAGCCTCGTTGTCAGCACGCGGGTCTTGCCGGTGCCCGCACCCGCCAGCACCAGCAAAGGCCCGTCGGTGATTTCCACTGCCGCGCGCTGTTCCGGGTTAAGACCCTTGAGATAGGCAGGTTCCGATTGCGCCATGGCGCGCGCCGACAGGCTGCCGGGCTTCACCGCAGGTGCAGGGCCGTCATCGCCGAAATCATTCAGGTCGAAAGGTTTTGAGGTCATCAGGGCTCGAATCCGTGTGTCCCACTATAGCAACCGCGGGAACGAAAAGCGAAACCCAGCGTCCGGCAATTCAAACAAGCTTGATATCGGCTTGATGTCTCGCGCTGCGGCTCAATCTGGCGTCGCGCGTGTAGAGCAGCAAAGCCAGTGCTTCCGCAAGCGCAACATAGGCCGCGTCAAAAGCCGTCAGGTTGAACAGCAATTGCCATATCCGTTCCGCCAGTTCGGCAAGTGTCGACAGGGCGGCGACACGCTCGAACTCCTGAATGAGATAGGCCGACAGGCTCAATCCCTGCTTGCGGGCATTTAACGTCAACTTGCGGTGAAGGTCCGGAGAAACATTCCTGATCTGCACATGTCAAGTTTGCGGTCAAGCGGCTAGGGCAACGAGTTCAGGTTAACGCGGGCGTGATTGTGTGACGAGTGGCTGCTGAGTGTGATTCATTGGGCTTCCAACGATTCGGGGCAAGCCATGAACGAAGCCGCAACACCACGCGCCAAGAGTCTTCTGGAGCATTTTCTGGCGATTGAGGACGATAGTCAGCCGTGCAAGGTGATTTATCCCTCAAGCGAAGTGTTGCTTTTGGCGGTTTGCGGCACCAAGGCGGCTTGCGACGACTATGACGACATTAACTTGTGGGAAAAAGCTCCTCGATTTCCT
>JANLTS010000003.1:0-6798 GCA_031363045.1 Hyphomicrobiales bacterium | reverse complement strand
GGGCCGTCGTCGATACCAATCTCTCCGGCGTTTTCTACTGCATGCAGGAAGCCTTCCGCATGATGAAGGAGCAAAATCCCAGGGGCGGCCGCATCATCAACAACGGCTCGATCTCGGCGCATGCACCGCGTCCCAACTCAGCACCCTATACTTCGACCAAGCACGCCGTCACCGGCCTCACCAAGTCGGGCTCGCTCGATGGCCGCAAGTATGACATCGCCGTCTGCCAGATCGATATCGGCAATGCCGGAACCGACATGACCGAGAAAATGAAAACCGGTATGCCGCAAGCCAATGGCAGCATGGCGCCGGAACCGACGATGGATGTCGAGAATGTCGCGAGGACAGTACTCTACATGGCCTCGCTGCCCTTGGAGGCCAACGCCCAGTTCGTCACCGTGATGGCAACGAAGATGCCCTACGTCGGGCGGGGGTAAGAGGCCCTCATCCGGCCTGCCGGCCACCTTCTCCCATGGCTACGCCACGCGCGAAGGCACATCCCATCGGCCGCCTTCTCCCGTTCGCAGAATGGGAGAAGGTCCCGACAGGGGGATGAGGGCCAATCAGTTCCCGTCTTCGGGTAGCCTTGGCAACGGGTGCACGGCGATGCCTTCTTCGATCAGCGCCTTGGCGTCCTCGGCTGTCGCCTCGCCATAGATGCCGCGGTGCTCGGCTTCCTCGTAATGAATCTTGCGGGCTTCCTCGGCAAATTTGGGGCCGACATAATCCGCGGTTTCTTCCACATGCTTGCGCATGTCGCGCACCATCTGCATCATCGCCGCGAGGCGGGGATCGACGGGACCGGCGACCATGGTCTTTGCTGGCTCGCTCCTGGAATTTGACTTCGCCGCAATGCCCGGCGCCATCAACTGCTTTTCAACCTTCACCGAACCACAGACCGTACACGTCACGAGTCCGTTCAGTGCCTGCGTGTCATAGCCGGCACTGTCACGGAACCAGCCATCAAAACCGTGGCCCTTGTCACATGTGAGGTCATAGCGGATCATGTTGATGAACTAGCCATGCCACTGCCAGCTTTCAAGTTTTCAAGTTCATATGCCCGGTCATGGCGCAACGCCGGAAGCCGCCGCCTCACCTCGGCCACTTGGCCCATGTCGAGATCGGCGATCAGCATCTGGGGTTCCGTTCCGCCTTCCGCCAGCACCTCGCCCCAGGGCGAGACGATGAGCGAATGGCCAAAAGTTTCACGGCCCGACTCATGGCGTCCTCCTTGTGCTGCCGCCAGCACGAAGCTTGCCGTCTCGATCGCCCGCGCCCTGAGCAACACATGCCAGTGCGCTTGTCCGGTCGGCACGGTGAACGCCGAGGGGACGGTGAAAAATCCTGCGCCCGCTTGTGCTAAGGATCGGTAAAGCTGCGCAAAGCGCATGTCGTAGCAGATGGTCAGACCCAGCGTGCCGAACGGCGTTGGCGCCAAGACCGCACGGCCACCGCACTGGTAGGTGTGCGACTCGCGCAGGGACTCGCCCGTCGGCAAGTCAACATCGAACAGGTGGATCTTGTCATAGCGCGCGGCAATCGACCCATCGGGCGCGAACAGCAGCGAGCGGTTGTGAAGCTTTTCACCCTCGTCCTTCAACGCCAGCGAACCGATGTTGAGCCACACACCAAGTTCGGCGGCCAGTGCCGAAAATCCAGCAACGCTCTGATCGTCGCGCTCATCGCGGACCAGCGATTTCAACCGCGGCCGATCAGGCTCAAGTATATTTGTCATCTCCGGCGTCGCGATGAACGCGGCACTTTGCGCATGCGCCGCGCGGATCAGGTCCGAGGCATCGGCCAGATTGCGGGCCATGTCGCGGCCCGAGCGCATCTGGATCAACGCGGCGCGAAAGCTCACGCCAGTTGCAGCATCGGATCAAGCCGTCCGCGCCGGTCCAACTCGTGCATGTCATCGGATCCGCCAACATGCGTCTCGCCGATGAAAATCTGCGGCACCGTATGGCGGCCGTTGGCTTTCAGCATCATCTGCTGACGCAGTGACGGGTCCCGAACGTCGATTTCCGTGAAGGCAACACCCTTCTTCTTCAGCAGCGCTTTGGCGGCGTGGCAATAGGGACAATAGGGCGTGGTATAGACAGTGATATTGGGCAGTGTCGTCATCATGCTGTCAAATATGTAACTTCGCCGCGGCCTGGACAAGGGCAAAACTGAGCAGCGACACCTTCGCCGCACCTGCCGCCTTGAGCGCCAGTGCACAGGCCTCGGCAGTGGCGCCGGTGGTGCGCACGTCATCGATGAGCAGCAGGCTTCTGCCGGCAATGGCCGCCATCGCCTTGGGGGCCACGATGAAAGCTCCCTTGACGTTTTTGCGCCGCGCCTCGTGGTCGAGCCCGACTTGCGACTTGGTCCGCTTGGCGCGGAACAGCACATCGCTCCGCCATGGCTTGTCTGAAATTTTGGCGATCTCGTGGGCCAAAAACGCCGATTGGTTGAAGCGCCGCTGCCACAGCCGCCAGCGGTAGAGCGGCACCGGCAGCAACATGTCAGCTTCGGCAATCAGCGCGCGCCCGGCCCGCGCCATCATCCGCGCCATCAGTACGCCAGCTTCCTGGCGGTCCTCGTATTTCAATCCATGCACCAACCGCCGCGAGGCATCATCGAACAGCACGGCGGCACGTGACCGGTCCCACTCCGGCGGATTGGCAAGAGCCGCAACACTTAAAGTTCCCAGCCCCTGGTCATAGGCAAACGGCGTTCCCAGCATGTCGCAAACCGGCTCATCCACGTGCTGCAGCTTGCTCCAGCAGGCAATGCACAGGCTGGCGGGTTCGCCCACGGGATTACCACAGCCGAGGCATTGGCTGGGCGTCACCAGATCGACAAATCCGCGCCAGGCGCGGGCCGGATATTGGCCAAGCGAAAGCTGCATGCCGTTACGCTAGCAGGAAATTCAGCAAAATTGGATTCCCCGACGCAATTCGTCTAACAGCGGCGCCAGCAGAACCCTGGAGCCGCCATGAATTTTTCCCGCGCCGATCTTGATACTCTCGCCGCCATCATGGCGGAGGCCGCTGAAACCGAAATCATGCCGCGCTTCCGCGACCTGGGCGATGGTGGCATCCGCGAGAAAACCGGTGCGCTCGATCTCGTCACCGATGCCGACGAGCAGGCCGAATGGCGCATCCGCGACGCCTGCGCCAAGGCCTTCCCGCACGCCCTTTTTGTCGGCGAGGAATCGGTGGCGCGCGACCCTGCCCTGCTCGACAAGATCAGGCACGCCGATCTGTGCATCATCGTCGATCCGGTTGACGGCACCTCGAATTTCGCCTGGGGCCTGCCGCTGTTCGGCGTGATGGCCGGGATCGTCACACACGGCCAGCCGCTGGCGGGCCTGATCTACGATCCGGTCGGCAAGGATTGGCACAAGGGTCTGAAAGGTACGGGCGCCTGGGCTGAGAACGCGGCGGGAAAATCCCGCGATTTGAAAGTGGCGAAGCCCGATGTGCTTTCCGAGATGACGGGCCTCAGTTCCTGGTACCTGATGCCGGAACCGATGCGCTCGCGCACCGTCGCCAACCTGGCCAAGACCAAGGCCTGTTTCAACTACCGCTGCGCGGCCTATGAGTATCGCATGATCTCCGAGGGCCTCGTCAACTTCACCCTGCACTACAAGCTAATGCCCTGGGACCACGCGGCGGGCGTGCTGATCCATGCCGAAGCCGGAGGCTATTCGGCACTCCTCGACGGCAGCCCCTATGACGCCACCCGCCATGATGGCGGCATCATCTCGGCGCCCGACCGCGAGACCTGGGAACTGATAAAGTCCGAGGTGCTCGGCTGATGGCGGACGGAGCGCCTCTTTTCGACCGTGGACTGATGGCCGAACGCCGCCGCCGCAAGCGCTTGTCCGAGCCGAACATCCTCACACGGACGATTGCCGAAGAACTGGTGGAACGCCTGAGTTTCGTCAATCGTCAGTTCGAGCATGTGCTGTTGATCGCCGCCGAACCAGAACATATCGCGATGCGATTGCTGGAAGCCGGACAGGTGAAGGAGGTCGTCAGCCGCACGCCATCGGCATCCGACGATCTTGATCTGCCGGCGGAGCAATTCGATGCGGTTCTCAGTGTCCTCGACCTGCAGAGTTTCAACGATGTGCCGGGTGCCTTGATCCAGATGCGCCGTTCACTGAAACCGGATGGCCTGTTCCTCGCCTGCCTCTTCGCCGGTGGCACGCTGGCCGAACTCCGTCAGTCATGGCTGGCGGGCGAGGCGCTGACGACGGGCGGCGTCAGCCCACGTGTGGCACCGATGATCGACATGCGCGAACTGGGCGGGTTGCTGCAACGCGCCGGGCTGGCCCTGCCCGTCGCCGATCTCGACCGCACCATCCTGCGCTATGCCGATGCCGTGGCGCTGTTCCATGAAATCCGCGCGCTGGGGTTCTCCAACCCGTTGACCGATCGCGCCCGCAAACCCGTCACCCGCCGGCTCCTGGGTGCCGCCGTCAACGCCTATCATTCAAATTTCGCCGATGCCGACGGCCGTATCCGCGCGACCATCGAGATTGCCTGGGCCACCGGCTGGAGCCCCCACGAGAGCCAGCCGCAGCCGCTGAAACCCGGCAGCGCCAAGACCAGACTGGCCGATGCGCTGAAGGTCGAGGAAAGGAAGCTATAGCAGCTCGATCAAATGCGGGATCAGCGGCACGTCGGCGGGCGGCATCGGATAATCCTTGAGCTTCAACGGCTTTACCCAGGCGATCTCCTGGCCCTCGGCGCCGATGACCTGGCCTTTCCAGCGCCGGCAGACATAGAGCGGCATCAGCAGATGAAAGGCATCGTAAGCGTGGCTGGCGAAAGTCAACGGCGCGAGGCAGGATTCGGCAACGTCGATAGCCAACTCTTCCTTCAGTTCACGGATCAATGCCGCTTCGGGCCGCTCGCCCGGCTCCACCTTGCCGCCCGGAAATTCCCATAACCCCCCAAGCTGCTTGTTCGGCGGCCTCTGCGACAGCAGCACCCGGCCATCGGCATCGATCAACGCCACAGCGGCGACCAGAACGATCTTCATCTAACTGCGGTATGAGCCGTTAATATCGATGTAGCCATGCGTGAGGTCGCAGGTCCAGACGCGGGCCTTGCCCTTGGCGACGCCGACATCCGCCTCGATGACAATGTGCCGGCCCTTCATATGCGGCATGATCTCGGCTTCCTTGTAAGCAGGGTCACGCATGCCATTCTTCGCCACCGTGACCCCGCCGATCTTGATCCTCAACTTGTCGCGGATGGCTTTTTCACCGGCCTTGCCGATGGCCATGACGACCCGGCCCCAATTGGCGTCTTCACCGGCGATCGCCGTCTTCACCAGCGGCGAATTGGCAACAGACATGGCAATCCGGTGCGCCGCTCTGTCGCTCTCGGCACCGGTGATGGCGATTTCGATGAATTTTTCGGCGCCCTCGCCGTCCCGCGCCACCTGCTGCGCCAGATCCATGCACAGTGTATCGAGCGCCTTGGCAAAGCCCTTCAATCGCGCGTCGTCTGCTGACTTCAAGCCAGTGAGCGCACCACCCGCCGCGCCCGTGGCAAACAACAGCACGGTATCCGACGTCGAGGTATCGCCATCGACGGTGATGCAGTTGAAGCTCGGATTGACACTCCTGGCCAACAGCTTCTGCAGAATCTTTGCAGGCAGCGCCGCGTCGGTGAAAATGAACACCAGCATCGTCGCCATATCGGGTGCGATCATGCCTGAGCCCTTGGCGATGCCATTGATGGTGACCGTCTTGCCGCCCAGCTTCGCCTTGACTGTGCAAGCCTTGGCGAAGGTATCGGTGGTCATGATGGCCTGGGCTGCGGCACTCCAGCGATCGGGATCAGCCTTGGCCTCCAACTGCTCCAGCGCGCCCGTAACAAAGTCGGGGTTGAGCGGTTCGCCGATGACCCCGGTCGAGGCCTGGAAGATTTCCGATGGCTTGCATTTCAGCTGCTTTGCCGCGGCCTTGGCCACCGCCGTCACGGTGGCAACACCGGCCTTGCCGGTGAACGCATTGGCATTGCCGGCGTTGATGATGACGGCCCGCGCCGAACCACCGCCCAGGCTGTCAACGCACCAGTCAACCGGTGCCGAACGCGACTTCGAGCGGGTGAAAGAGCCCGCCACCGTGGTGCCCGGCTGCAACAGCGCCATCAGCACATCCGGACGGTTCTTGTAGCGTATGCCGGTTTCAGCCGCCGCCAGCTTGACGCCGGCAACGGGCGGAAGTGACGGGAACACCGCCGGTGCCAGCGGCGAAACCTTGTGTGCCATGAACAGCCCCCGAGATGTCCTGAAGTATAAGAATTAAGGCTGGATTTGCAGGTCGCCCTTGCCGCCGGTCGATTCCATCAACGCGTCGCCACCGCTCTGGTCAAGCTGCTTTTGCTGTTTTTCCTGAAATGCCTTGGCAGCCTTGGCGGCATCCTCGGCATATTTCTTCAGGTCTTCATCGACAATCTCGACTTTGGAGGCCGACCGGATCTTGGTCATCGTTTCGGTCACCTTCTTGCGAAGCAGCACGTTGCGGATCGCTGACTTCACCTGGTCGAACGGCTGGGCGGCACCTTGCTTGCGGTCATCGAGCCGGATGATGTGCCAGCCGAAATCGGTCTTCACCGGTTGTGAGGTTTCGCCGACCTTCAGCGCGAATGTTGCCTTGGAGAATTCCGGCACCATTTCGGGCTGGGTGAAGTAACCGAGGTCGCCACCGTAATCTTTCGACCCGTCGAGGCTGAACTGCTTGGCCAGATCCTCGAACTTCTCGCCCTTGGCGAGGCGCGCCAGGATGTCCTT
>JANLTS010000648.1:0-6661 GCA_031363045.1 Hyphomicrobiales bacterium | reverse complement strand
AGGCGAGTTCGAGGGTCTTGGAGGTTTGGCGCTGCATGATCTTGGCCATGACCTGGCCATCGACGGTCCTCACCACGACGCGGTCGCCCTTACGGGTGGTGGCGGCAGGGGAAATGATGATGGTGTCGCCCTCGCGGTAGACCGGCATCATCGAGTCGCCGGTAATTTCCAAGGCATAGGCGTTCTGGTCGGTGACGCCGGGAACCTCGATCTCATCCCAGCCATTGCCGGCGGGAAAGCCCGAATCATCGAAGAAGCCGCCCTTGCCGGCCTTGGCAAAGCCCATCAACGGGATCTGCTTGCGCTTCGGCGGCTGGCCCTTGCGGCCGGTGAGGAGTTCGGAAAATTCCTCCATCGAGGCGCCAGAGGCCTGCAACAGGCGCGACACCGATTCCATGGTGGGCCAGCGCGGACGGCCATCCGGGCCGTTGCGCTTCGAGGGATTGAAAGACGTGGGGTCGAGTCCCGATTTCTTCGCCAGACCCGACGCCGAAAAGCCGTAACGCTCGGCGATCACGTCAATGGCGTTCCAGACCTGCTTGTGACTGAGCATGTTTTGCCTCACCTGCCGCTAATGTTTCTTATTGATAGGAAGCAATACCTCGTATTGTGGCGATTGTCCAGATGCGATTACAAGCCTATTGAGGTGAAACATGCGATTCCTGTTCAAGATCATCGATGGCGCGGACTGGACCCAGGCGGCAGCGGCGGGCCGGTTCGAGGGTGCCGCCATCGATGTGCAAGATGGCTTCATCCATCTGTCGGACGCCGCCCAAGTGCGCGAGACGGCGGCGAGGCATTTTGCTGGGAGGCAAGGGCTGGTGCTGGTGGCCTTTGCCGAGGACCAGCTGGCGGGCCTCAAGTGGGAGCTATCGCGGGGCGGCGCTCTGTTTCCGCATGTCTATGGCGTGATCGAAACGGGACGCGCTGCCTGGGTGAAGCCGCTGCCGCTGGTTGATGGCGTGTACCGGTTTCCGCCCGAGACGGATATTTGATGCTGGGGCGGCTGGGATTTGTGCTGGCAAGACCGTTGCTGCACCGGCTTGATGCCGAACGGGCGCATGGACTGACCATCAGGGCACTTGGACTGTTGCCGCCGGTGTCTGCTCCTTCAATCGATGCGCGGCTGGCGGTCGGGGCCTTCGGCTTGAAGTTCGCCAATCCGCTGGGGCTGGCAGCGGGGTTCGACAAAAATGCGCAGGTGCCCGATGCCATGCTGGCGCTGGGCTTCGGCTTTACCGAAATCGGAACGGTGACGCCGCAGCCGCAAGTTGGCAACCCCAAGCCTCGGCTGTTCCGGCTGACGCAAGACCGTGCGGTGATCAACCGCATGGGATTCAACAATGAGGGCCATGGGGCGGTGTTGCGGCGGCTTCAGGCGCGGCGCGGGCGCGTTGGCATTGTTGGCGTCAACATCGGTGCCAACAAGGATTCAAATGATCGCATCGGCGATTATGTGAAAGGCATCCTCGCCTTTTCGCATGTGGCGGATTATTTCACCGTCAATGTTTCATCGCCCAACACTCCGGGTTTGCGGGCACTGCAATCGCGCGCCGAACTGGAGTCGCTGCTGATGCGGCTCAATGCGGCCCGCAGCCTGCAGGATGCAAGGCCGCCGATGCTGTTGAAGATCGCCCCCGATCTCAGCGATGATGAAATGAAGGACATTGCACTGGCGTGTGGCAATGGCGCTGTCGATGGCATTATTGTGTCGAACACGACGCTGCGGCGTGACGGCCTGCGCTCGGACTTGATGTTCGAGGCGGGCGGGCTGTCGGGCGAGCCGCTGCTGGAACTCTCGACGGTGCAGCTGGCAAAGCTCCGTATGCTGACGAAAGGTACCGTGCCGCTGATCGGCGTGGGTGGCGTCCATGACGCGGCCTCGGCGCTGCTCAAGATCAGAGCCGGGGCGAGCCTCGTGCAACTCTATTCGGCGCTGGTGTACAAGGGGCCGGGATTGGTGGGCGAAATTCTTGCCGGCATCGGCAATGAATTGTCAGCAAACAATACAACGCTCGCGGCGCTGTGCGGCATGCAGGCCGAGGCCATTGCTCACCACGGGTTCAAGGGCAAATAGGCCTTGATGATGCGCGACGTGGCGCCGTTCTTCTGCGCCATGTCGAGGCCCCAGTCGAAAGCGGCGCGAAGCTCTGGCTTCTCCTTGCCCACCAGGAAGACGAGATTGCGGCTGAAGTGATCGAAATCCGAATAGGCGCCGCCCAGCAGACGGCAGCAGCCGCCCGACGCCTCACCCGATGCCCAGTAGATCAGCTGCACATTGTCACCGAACAGCACCTCGACATTGCCGGCGCGCAGGGCGTCTGCAGCCTTTTGGGCGTCGTCGAAGGGTACGATCTCGGCGGAACTGTAATAGGCGGCGAGCCAGCGGGCGTGGACGCTGTTGGCGGCAACGCCAATGCGTTTGGAGGCGAGGCTGGTAGAATCAGACAGGGTGAGCGGATTGCCGCTCTGGACGGCGAAGCGGCCCATGGTGCGGAAAAACGGCCGCGTCGCCAGTGCCTCATTGGCGGTCGCTGTATCGAGGCGTGGCCCGGCTATGGCGGCGTCGGCCTCGCCCCGCGCCAGGGCCGGCATGATTTCGGCAAAGGGCAGGGTGGTGACGGTGCAGCGGGCTTTCATCTCGGCGCAAGCCGCCATGGCCAGTTCCACCGACAGGCCGCCGGGCGCTCCCGATGACGACAGGAAGCTGAAGGGCGCGAAATCATCATCGGCGAGCAGCCGGATTTCAGTTTCGGCTGGTAGGGCCGGTTGCTCCGATGTCACGGCATTGCGGAACAACGGCGGCTCGTAACTGCCGATGATGGATTCTTGTGCGGATACACTCGCAAAACGAGCGCAAATCACAAAATACACCAATAGGGCGGTTGTTAAGTTAACGTTAGGTCGCATCATCTATTTATTATTTACGTAGTGTCAGTTGGTTGGCGGATTGTGCGGGATGTGATTGAACCCGGCGGGTTCGGGGAAAGCTTCAGTGTCAGCACGATAGTGCCACAAGATGGCAATGTCTTGCCCAGACTGGAGATGACGGCCCTTTGCGACGCCCTGCGGAGGTTACCGGCGGACGAGTTACACTTGGCATTCAGCCGTAAACTGGTGCCGCTGGTGGCACTTCCTGGCGTCAATCTCTATGCCGCGTGCGGGCTGGCAGCTCTTGAGGACGCCAATGCCCAGGGGCTCAAGGTCATTGCCACGGCGGAGGCAGGCGAGTTGGTCGCGGCGGCCCGCGCTGTTCATGGGCCCAAGCTGCTGCACGAGGCGACATCCGGCCTATCGCGCCGCAGTCCGGAGTTCTCGGCCAGGTGGCGGTTGAGCGATGCCCAAGGGTGGATCGGCTTCTCGCTGCTGGTGCTGGTTGTAGTGGCTTCGGCATTGCTGCCGTTCATCATGGTGTGGATCATCGCATCGGTGGTGAGCGGGGCGTTCTTCCTATCGGTCATCAGCTTGCGCATCCTCTGCTTGTTCCCCCCGCTCAAAATGAAGCGGCAGCGGCCGCCACGGCTAAGCGACGATGATCTGCCGGTCTATTCGGTGTTGGTGCCACTGTTTCGCGAGACCTCGGTGCTGCGGCAATTGCTGGGGGCACTCACCAGCCTCGACTATCCGGTGGAGAAACTCGACATCAAGTTGATCCTCGAGGAAACCGACATCCTGATGCAGCGGGCGGTGGCTGGTATCCGCCTGCCGCGGCAGTTCGAGACCATCATCGTGCCGGCGGGCGCACCTCAGACCAAGCCGCGAGCGCTGAATTATGCACTGCAGTTTGCGCGCGGCAGCCTTCTCACCATCTATGATGCCGAGGATATCCCGGAGCCCGACCAGTTGCGGAAGTCCGCCGAGCGTTTTGCCGTTGCCTCTCCCGATCTCGCTTGCCTGCAGGCGCAGCTGACGTTTTACAACCCAAACGAAAACTGGCTGACGCGGCAATTCACCATCGAGTATGCGATGCTGTTCAGCGTGTTGCTACCGGTGCTGGCCAATCACCGGCTGCCATTGCCGCTGGGCGGCACCTCCAATCATTTCCGCATGGCGGCGTTGAAACAGGTGGGCGCCTGGGACCCGCATAATGTTACCGAGGATGCGGATCTGGGCTTGAGGCTGGCGCGCTTCGGCTTCGACGCCGAAACGCTGGACAGCCGCACCTATGAGGAGGCCACGACCAGCACGATGAACTGGCTCAGGCAGCGGGCGCGCTGGCTGAAAGGCTTTCTTCTCACTTGGCTGGTGCATATGCGCGATCCCCAGCGGTTTGCGGGCGAAGTGGGACCTGCCGGATTCTGGACGGCGCAGGCGGTGACGCTTGGGGTGTTTGCCTCGGCACTGCTGCATCCGCTCTGCCTCGTGGCTTCCGTGTGGTTGTATCTGGCAGGGCCTCTGGTTCCAGTGGGAGCGAGTATGACCTTGCTGATCCTAGCGGGGGTCAATCTGCTGGTCTTCGTGGCGGGCTATGGCGTGACGCTGGCGGTTGCGGCGCGCGGATTGTCACGGCGCGGCATTGGCGGCTGGTATTTGCCACTCGCCACCATGCCGTTCTACTGGCTGATGATGTCAATTGCCGCGTGGTACGGGCTCTGGCAATTTGTGACGGCGCCGTTCTATTGGAACAAGACGGAGCATGGACTGTCGAATTTCCAGCGGAAGAAGGAGCGGCAGGCGAGACGGCGGGAGCGGAAGGGGTGATTAGTCTGTGTACGGAGTGAAGTGGTGAGTGGTGCCTGCGGCGACCTCGGATTGAGGTTCTGGCTCACTTGACTTTATGTCGCTCGAAGCAAGATTGAATGCACTCCGTAACCCTTATCCCCGTAACCCTTGGCGTTCTCCTTGTGAGGATGGGGAAGGCAAGTGCTACAGGCACACGGGTGTTCCGGCAGGCTTCGGTGTTCACGCGCACGTGCCCCGACACCCGATTGTGCAAGCGCAGGATCAATCGGCTGGCTTCACGCAACTCCTGGCGACAACCGCTTGAACTTGGTTTAGATACAGGCTGAAAATCCATAAGGAGTTTTCCGAATGACGGAAACAAACCCTGTTGCCAAGCCTGCTTTGCCAGACCGCCTGAGCATTGACCCCAAAAGCCCGCATTTCAACAAAGAGGTGCTCCAATTCGAAATTGGCATTCGCTTTAATGGCGTGGAAAAAACCAATGTCGAAGAATACTGCTTGTCGGAAGGATGGGTGCGTATACCGGCGGGGGAAAAATCCAAGGACCGCTACGGTAATCCCATGACTGTCAAGATAAAGGGTATTGTCGAGCCTTACTACGTTAAGTCTTGAGGTGGAGAACCTGGCACGTCTGAGCTGACGGCTCACCGAAGGCTGATCTGGCCAGAGATTCAGGCGTGATGACGTGCGAGGTGGTGGACTTGGCCAGCCGGGCTTAGGGTGAGATTACGGTGGTGGCCGTTTCGGTCTTGCACAGCGCCAATGCCGCCGCGACATTGGGCGCAAAGCGAACCTCCGGCGGGCGCACGCCATGGGTGTTGAGGATGCGGGCGATGGCGGGGTTGGCGCCGGCCACATAGAGCTGGACACCACGCCGATGGGCCTTACGGGCCAGGCCCTCGATGACATTGGCGCCGGTTGAATCGAGGAAGGGCACGGCGGCGAAGTCGACGATCAGCGCCTTGTGGGTATCCTGAATGTTGTCGAGCACGGAACCAATGGACGCGGCGGCGCCGAAGAAGAAGGCGCCGGTGATGCGGTAGATGACGATTTCCGGATTGGCGGCGGTCTTCTCATCATAGGTGCCGCGCGGCGATTCAGTATCCGCCTCGTCCTCGCCGACGAAGGGTGTCTGGGTTTCAACCGCGGTGGCCTGCGACATGCGGTGAATGAACAAGACCGAGCCCAATGCGAAGCCGATGATGATGGCTTCGGTCAAGTCCCTGAAAATGGTGAGCAGGAAGGTGACGGTCAAAACCGCCGCATCGCCCCAGTTGGAACGCAGCAGCACGGCGATGGCCGATTTCTCGACCATGTTCCACGAGACGACGGCCAGCACGCCGGCGAGTGCTGCCAGTGGAATATAGGATGCCAGCGGTGCGGCCAGCAGCATGAACAGCAGTAGGAAAATTGCATGCAGCATGCCGGACACCGGCCCATGCGCGCCGGCCCGCACGTTGGTGGCGGTGCGGGCGATAGTGCCGGTAACACAGAAGCCGCCGAACAAGGCGGAAGCGACATTGCCCACGCCTTGCGCTACCAGCTCGCAATTCGAGCGGTGACGCCTGCCGGTCATGCCATCGGCCACGACGGCGGAGAGGAGTGACTCGATAGCGCCCAGCAGCGTGAAGGATAGGGCAGCCGGAAGGACGTCGAGAATTTTTGCCAGACTGAAGGCGGGAAAGGATGGCAGTGGCAATGAATGCGGAATGCCGCCGAAGCGCGTGCCGATAGTGGCGACGGGTAGATCCATCGCGGCGGTGATTGTGGCGGCTCCGGCCACGGCGATCAGCATGCCGGGCCAATGGGGCTTGATGGATTTGAGACCGATGATGATTGCCGCGACGCCCGCCGACAGCGCCACAGCAGTGGGCGAGATCGAGCCGAGCGAGGCCCACAATACAGGGAGTTTTTCAAGCAGCGCGCCTGGTTCAGTACCAGTGAGCGTTAGCCCCAGCAGTTCCTTGATCTGGCTGGC
>JANLTS010000629.1:0-1603 GCA_031363045.1 Hyphomicrobiales bacterium | reverse complement strand
TGCGCCACGGTGTTGATCTTGCTCACCATCAGCGGCGCCACGAGAACCGGCTTGTGAACGAGACGCGACAGCAGGATGGCGGCGACGATCAGCACATCGCGCGACACGACGATGATCACCAGCCAGGCCGGCAGCACCTTGAACATGCCGAGCGTCACGTAGACCGAGACCATCAATGCCTTGTCGGCGAGCGGATCGAGATAAGCGCCAAGTTCGGTGCGCCAGTTGAACCGCCTGGCCAGAAAGCCATCGATGCCGTCGCTGATGCCCGCCACCATGAAGCTGGCGAAGGCCCAGCCGTAAGCTTCTGAAATAATCAGCCACACGGTCAGCGGCACCAGGAAGATGCGGGCGATGGTGATGAGATTGGGAATATACATGGGTGTTACATCGCCTGGATGACCCAGGTCGCACCATATTGCGACAAGGTCAGTCCGGCACGCTGCAGGTTGCCTTGCAAGTCTTCGACCGAATGATTGAACACCAGCTTGATCACCGCCCCCTCGGCCGACAGAGTCGACAGATCGACACCGATGACATATGGCGTCGTCAGGATGCGCGATCTGATGGCATTCCATTCGCGCGGGCTCGAAAACGGCACGGCCACCGCCATGCTTTGCGCCCGGTTGGCATTCTTTGCCGCCTCTTGCGCCGCCGCGATCTTCGCTTCGGACTTCTTGTAACTGTCCTGAATCATGGTCTGAAATTTCAGCACGGCGGCAGGCGCTGCCGTATCGCTCAATCCGTCCTCGGACTTGTATATCTTGTTGAACGTCACCTTGCCCAACCGGGTTTCGCCCTCGATATAGACATGGAGTCCTCCACCTTCCTTGGGTTGGGCCTGGGCCACCAGAATGCTCGGCGCGCCATAGCGCTTGCGGATCGCTTCGAGTTTGATCGGATCATTGTGCAACGCGTCTTCGACAGTGAGCGTCTCGGTATCCTCGAGATCGCCGAGCGGCACGATCAACGGAACAATGCCTTGTTCACCCTTGAGGTCGAGCCAGGCCTTGCGCCAGATATTGTCTTCCCACATTTTATTGGCGTCGGCCCCGCGCCAAACGGGGAGGATCAGGATCGGTTCGGCCTGCCGCGTCGGCACATGAATGCCACGATCCTCGAAATATTTCTGCATCTTGTTGGGCAGGAAACGCACGGTGAACTTGCCGATATAACGCCCCGGTGCTGAGGTCTCCTGCTCGATCGACAGCGACCTGAGATAAGGCGCAATGTCATCAGCCTTCAGCTTTTCCTGCGCGTCGGCAGCGAGTTCGGGTGTCCCCAAGCGTTCCAGCAATTGATAGAAGGCCTTTACCTGCACATCCATCAGCGCCTGGTTGCGGGCCGTCGTGGCATCGGTGCTGGTGACATCGACATCGACACCCTGAACCGCAAAGACGCTGGTTTCGATCGGCCCGCCGGCAGTTGCGGGCAGGACGGACAGCAACAGCACCAGCGCACCTGCCACCAGGGCCAGCACGTTGCGGCCGGTAAACACTCGATAATCGATCAAACTGCCGGTCCCAGGTTTCCACATCTTCATCCGGCGGCACGAGCGCGCTTTATTCGCAAAGCACTTCGGGGTATGGACGCCGCTGACACA
>JANLTS010000693.1:0-11770 GCA_031363045.1 Hyphomicrobiales bacterium | reverse complement strand
CAAGCTGCTCAATCCAAACAATGTCCGTGATCGAATCCTCTCGAATGAAGAAACCGCTCGCCTCTTCGAAGCAGCTGGCAACATGAGCGACTTTGTGCGTCCCCTTTTCCATATGCTGTTCCACACTGGCATGCGCTTGGGTGAGGCCTTGGCGCTGGAATGGGTGGACATCGAGTTCGAACACAACCGCATCGTCATCCGCAATTCGAAATCTGGCGAGGGCCGGCGCATCCCGTTGCGGTCTACTTTGGCAGATGAATTGATCCGCTGGAAACCATCGGCACGTGGCAGCCGCTGGATTTTCCCGGCGCGCTTTGATGACGCCGATGCCATGCAGAGCGTTCGCAAGGGTTGGTTGCGCTTGTGCAAAGCGGCCCGGACCACCAACCTCCGGCCACACGATCTCCGGCACAATTTCACGAGTCAGCTACAGGCCGCGGGTGTCTCCGACTCCATCATCATGAGCATTACAGGCCACAAGACCCACGTGATGTTACATCGCTACTCACATGCGAATGACGAACACAAGATGAATGCCGTTGCGGTCTTACCGATCCCACTTGTTCCAACCGACAAGCAAGTGGTCAGGATCGGGAAACGTTGAATTGTCTCGCGTGACGACGGACTCGCGCCCTAGAGGATAAAGTCGGACACCGACAGGGTGTTAGACATAACGCCAGTTAGCACGATGGACATGTCCGGACCAGAAGTTCCAAGCGTATTGAATTGCAGAACGGTATTGCCCCCAGATTGAATGGCGCGAAATTGCCCTTCCGCCCTGAAGGCGCCTCCACCGATAAACACGAAATCCTCGAACGTTGCGCCGGAACTCTGCTTCGCATCAATGAGACTGATGTCGATCTTATCCGCGCCCAATGCAAAATCAATAATGACATCGCATAACCTTCTGTCAGCGACGCTGTCGAGCAGGCTGTTGAAGACAAACAGGTCCACACCTGCTCCGCCGGTCATAAAGTCCCTTCCGGCCCCGCCGTTGATCCGGTCCAGGCCGTTTCCGCCGCCGATGGTGTCGCCTCCGGCTCCGCCGGAAAGATCGTCATTTCCATCGAGACCGGAAAGATTGTTGGCCGCACCGTTGCCGCTTATCCTGTTGTTGAGGCTGTTACCGGTTCCATTGATGAGTGCTCCACCGGTCAGGATCAGATTTTCGAGGTTTGCTCCCAGGGCATAACTGCTCGCACTGCTGACGGTATCGATGCCCTCATCCGGATTTTCGCCGATAACGTCACCAGAACCATCCTCGATGTAGGCGTCATTGCCCGTTCCACCTAGCATCGTGTCGCTTCCAGAGCCGCCGTCAAGCGTATCTTCGCCGTTGCCGCCCCTCAGGACATCGTTTCCTCCCATGCCTCTCAGAATGTCGTTGCCTGCCATTCCGTCAACAACGTTGACACTCGAGTTACCGTAGAAGTCATCGATTCCCCTCATTCCGGCATAGTTGGTATCAGTGGAGAGTCCATCATCGGTGCGCTGGTCAAAGTGAATCGTCAGCTTAGGGAAATAGGCCGGCGATTCGGTGTCGTCGCTGCCATCGGCAATCGGGGTCGCCGTATTTCCATCGGTGAAATTGGCATTCAACATGGAAACAGATGTGCCAAATTGAATATGCAGGTTTGGGTGAAGAGTCACGCCATCAAAGCTTCCGGAATCGCCCGATTGCGCAATAGTCTGTCCCACTTCGACACGCATTCCGACGGTCACCTTGGCAGAGAATGCCGTCAGGTGGGCGTAGGTCGCGTAGAACCCTCCATCATGCAGAATGGTGACGACATTCCCATAGCCACGAAAGGCCCCCGTGAGATCCTGCCGCACAGCGACGACGACGCCGCCGGTAACGGCCTGAACGTTGATCAGGTTGGGAGTCAAGAAGTCAAAAGCCCATTGCCGTGCAGTACCGGGCGCGTGACTATCGTCATTGTCCTGGTTGCCCTGGCCGATGTTGTCAATTCCAGCTGCTGGGTAAGTGCTCAGCGCAACAGGCACAAACCCGCCCGGCGGCTGCACGTCATTGTCGTCGATCGTGAACGTGGTGCGCGCCAGGTAAGTGCTGACCGGGTCAATTGTGTTACGTTGAACGATGATGCCGAAGCTCTCGTCGGGCTCAAAAATAACATCATCGTTGATAGTGATGATGACAGTCTGGCTCGTCTGGCCTGCCGCGAAGGTAATCTGCCTGTCAAGCAAACCGGAATAGTCACCGGCATTGGCGAAACCCAGGTTTGGCGTGGTGCTGACGTAGACCGTCTCGGCCACCGTGCCGGACGATCGAGTGATCGTGAACGTGAGCGTACCAGCGTTTTCGTTGGAAACCTGAGTTGACGGCACGATAGAATAGGTTACTCCGATGGGAGCGTCATTGTCGACAATGGTAAACATATTCTTCGCCAGGAACGTCTCGACCGGATCACTGGCACTCTGCTGGAGTATGATGCCGAAGTTCTCATTCCCCTCGACAATGGAGTCATCATTTGCAGTCACGCTGATGGTGCGGGAGGTCTCTCCAACTCCAAAGCTGACTTCCACATTCAGCAGGCCCGAATAGTCGCTGCTGTTGGCGAAGCCCAGGTTTGGCGCTGTGCTTACATAAAGGGTCTCAGCCGATGTTGCGGCTGATCTGGTAATCGTGAACACCAGCACACCGGCTCCCTCGCCAACGAGGGAAGTTGCTGGTGTAATGGAATAGGACATCGTGACGCTCCCAGTTCTGGTTGCGATCTCGAAGCAAAAATCAAGCCGACATCTACACGTGCCAAACTCTGCGTACCTTTGAAAACCTCGTCTGATTTCGACGAGGACATGATGCGTGGGAGAAGCTGCGCTCGCCTGAGTGGTAAAGCCTTAACCATTTCTGCGAAGTTCCATGCCTCGATGGCCTGATTGGTCAGGCCATGGAGAGTGTTGGCACGGATATTGTTATAACTGACTCTTTGTAGATGGCAAGGCATCGGTTCACATATGCGGGAAAATGCAAAGCGGAAAGTTCAAGAGAGTGAACCAATGACCTTAGGCCTGACTGAACACTCTCCAAAAAAGCCGGAAACAGTCATTTCCTTGTTGCAGCCGGATCGTGAAGGGACGTCTGGTGCAACAACGCATCGTACTTTTATTGACTTTATTGAGATAAACAAGGGGTTGCAGCGAAGCTCTCTCAGTTTTGTTGGTCTCGCCAGTCGCCTGAACATAACCCCGTTCCAGCAGAGTAGCTGGCTCCACGCCTGGGATGATGCAATCGGCCAGCAAGGTGGTTATGAGCCGGTTGTCGTCCTTTGTTACAAGGGCGCCCAGCTTGTCCTTATGCTGCCGTTGGCGATCGTCAAGCGCAGCGGTGTGCGCTGCCTGACGTGGAGCGCTTATCAGCAAAGCGATTATTGCGCGCCGATTGTCAACGCGACCTTCAAGGACGCCATCGGCACACTCGATGGCGAGCAACTGATGCGGCAAATCGCCGGCCGTATCGGTGGTATCGATCTCGTCTATTTTCCCAAACAACCCCGCCTGATTGGAGACGTTTCCAACCCTTTTGTGCTGCCGCAAGCGTTGCCGCATCATGCCGGGGCTCATTGCATCAACTTCAATCCCAGCGAGGACTGGGAGACGGACCTGGCAAAGCGGCGCAGCAGCAAGACAAGGCGGCGGTTGCGCGAAAAACGCTCGGCGCTTGAAAAGAGCGGGACGGTAACATTTCGAATAGCCGCCAGCGCGCCGGAGGCCCTTGAACTCATCGAGGCCTGCCTCGAGGCTAAGTCGGGCCAACTCAGGGAACTTGGCCATTGGGACCCGTTCAGGCCACCGGGAGTGAGAAAATTCCTGACCGGCTACTTCAGCAGCAATGCTGTGGGATCGACCTGGGCGGTTTCCCTCGATGTCGCCGGCCAACCGGCGGCAACGGCCTTTGGCTTTCGCAGCGACAAGGAATGGTTGCTTTATCAGATGGCGATGCTTAACGGGCCGGAACGGCGCCATTCCCCCGGCAGCCATCTGCTGATGGAACTCATGAAACATTGTATCGGGATCGGCGTGCAACGCCTGGACCTGGCGTTGGGTGACGAGTCCTACAAGTCAGAATGGTGTGACGAGCACGTCGACCTGCGGATGTCGGCTGTGGCGCTGACATCGAGGGGAGCGCTGGTTCGGAAGTTGATCCTGCTGCGTGCCGGCGTGCGCTTGCGCCTGGCGGCCAATCCCCGGTTTTATGAGTGGGCAAAGTGGCTGAAGGGCATGACTCGCAAACTCAAGTTACCATTCTGAAAATGAGAGGGCGCGCTTGATGTTGATGCGCAACGATGAACGTTGTGATCTGACAGCGTTGGTGTTCGATCGCTCTCTGTTGCCTGATCTAAGGTGTGAGTGGGAGGCGTTGTGCCGCCGGTGCGCTGAAGACAGCGTCTATTATGCACCGCACTATATGCTGCCCCTGCTTGATACGGTCGCGGCCGAAACCGATGTGCGGGTTGTGACTGGATGGGATGGTGGCCGCCTGATCGCTCTCCTTCCGGTTGTCCTGAAACGCTTGCCGGTTCCGGGGCTCACCGCCGCCGGCCAAGCCTGGCGCACCGGCTACACCTTCAACTGCTTGCCGTTGCTTGACGCCGGCCAACCGGTAAAGGCTGCAACCGCCATCCTTGACGGCCTTACAGGCCTGAGCCGCGGCGAATGGCTGTTGCCTGAACTGAACGCGGAGGGCGCAGTCTGCACTGCGTTCCGGCGGGCGCTCGACAAACGCAAAGCACCGTTCTCTGTCATGGCCAGGTTCGAGCGCGCTTCCCTGAGCATTGGGCAGAGCTTTCAAGAACACATGATGCAGCGCGTAAGTTCCAAGCGCCGCCGCGATCTGGCCCGCAACCGCCGCCGGCTGGAAGAGATCGGCAATCTCAGCCTGCTTACCGAAACGGCAGGACCTGGATTGGCCGAGGCCGTTCAGGTATTCCTGCAACTTGAAGCAAGCGGCTGGAAAGGCGATCGGGGCACGGCACTGGCTTGCACGCCCGCTACCAGAGCATTTGCCGAACAGGCCTTTGGGCCATCTGGTGGCGTTGGAACAAGCCGCGTCGATCTGCTGCTGCTTGACGGCCAGCCCATCGCGGCCGGTGTCATTGTATTCTCGGGAACCACCGGGTTCACGGTGAAGGGTGCCTATGATGAATCCTTTGCCAACTATGGCGCGGGCCTGATACTCGAACAGGAAGTCATCAAGAGCTTCCTCACCGAACGCTGGGCAGGAAGACTTGATGCCGCAACCAATGGCAGCCATGTCATTGATTATCTCTGGCCTGACAAAGTTAGCGTCGTGAACCTTGTGTTTTCACTCGCCGAGTCAGGTGCCTCCAGCCGTCTGAAAACCCTTCTCATGACCAACAAGCTGGCAAGTGACGCAAAAAGCCACTTGAAGCGGATCCTGAAGCGCTGACGTAGTACCTCCGCCTGCGTTTCCGTCAGGCTACTGGGCGGCCTGCCTTGTCGAGCACAACGCTAACCGCAGTGCGCACCACCTGTTCGAAAGGCTGGGTCGCATCGATGATGTGGCTGTTACGCATTGGCGTGACCAGTGCCAGGTAATCGCAGCATTGGCGCTCGGTTTCTTCCACGGTGAGTTCGCGTTTGCGCGCTTGCAGAACATCCGCTGGACCGCTCAGCAAGATCACCAGGTCGGGCTTGGGCGTGATTTGCCAGATGACCTTCAGGAGCCAGCGCGGCCCCCCGTAGCGATATCGCACCGGATCGACCAGAATATCGACGAAATGCCGGTCGTTGAGAACCAGTGTCGACCGTGCCCTGGAAAGCCAGAGGCTGCCGTAACCTAGAGTACCGTAGAGGGTCCAGTAGCCAGCCCGGATGATTGACGTCGGCAATGAACGTGGTTTTAGGGCGTGCGGCGTGCTGGTGCTGCGTGGTGGCTTCTTCAGAACCTGCCGCAGTGATGGCGCAAAGCCCCGGACTTCAGTCCTCGGAAAGATCGGCGCCATAACTTTTTCCAACGCGGTGATCGTCGAGGACTTTCCGGCACCGTCGGGACCGAGCAGGACGACGTTTAGTCCCGGAGGGTGGATCAGGCGCGACAGGCGTGCCGAAAACGTGCCGAGAACACCAGCCGCAAAATGACCGGGCTTGCTGGTGATGAGGTGCCGTTTCAATGCGCTGCGGAGGGCTGCAGGGTCGGCCAGTATCCTGCCCCAGTCACCCGAGGCCGCAACATCCGCCAGTTCCTGCGCCTGTTGCGGCCATACCGCCGTCAAGTGGGCTCGTGATTCCGTGGGCGCTTCCACAAACAGCGCAGTTAGTCTTTGCGCAACCTTCAAGTCGAGCTTCAACTTCAGCAACGAACGTTTGAGTAGGCAGGTGAACTCGACGGCAGCCGAGGCGGTCCAGAAATCTCCGTGACGGCGGCGCCTCTCGAGTATCGGCCTGCCTTCGCTGATTAAAAGATTGCCGAATGTGTAATCAGTGGTGAAATCAAAGGCCAGGAGGACCGGCAAGCCATCGCCTGACGCACACTGCAGGGTTATGTGACGACCTTTCGCCCGGACCGGTTGCGCACCGATTTCATCCTGGTTCTCCACCAAGAGCTTGAGCAGGCTTTCAGGCGTCGCAGCTGCGTCGATAACGCAATCGATGTCGGAGCCATAAGTGTGCGGCAGTCCATCGTATCCATGAACGAGGCAGTAACTGATTTGCTTGCGATCAAGCAAGGAAAACACCGACGTGATGACCTCGGCCGGTAGTTTCACGCGTAAAGCATCGGGAGCGGCGCGCTGGAGCGGCCGCGCGCGAAATGCTGTTCTGCTGAGCATGTTCATGGCCTTCACCCCTGGGCCTTCGCTATCGGTAGCGAGCGGCCTTCGACCAGAAACAACGACCAGCGGGCAAGCGTGCCGAGCGTTTCGGTGACGAGAATGCCGATGGCGGCACCCATCAATCCCCACTCCAGCAGCAGAAGCCATACGGTGACTGCCCCCGCACAACAACTTATGAGTGAAAGTGCGGCAATCGCCCGCCCACGTTCGAGGGCGGAGAGGGCGATAGTGGCGGGTGCACCCAGCGCCGCGATTGCTGCCGCGACTGCGAGCAGGAAAAGGACATGACCTCCGCCATTGAGATTCAGTCTGGGATAGAGCAATGGTACCAGCAACCCGCCGCCCACCCCGAGAAGCAGGGTGAAGGCTCCCATGATAGCACCGATGAAGAGGGCGCCGCGAAACGCCGCGCGCCGCAGCGCGGCCCTGCCATGGTCCTTCAGTGTGCGAACAAATTGCGGCGTGAGAGCGTTGAACAGTCCGTACAGGAAAGGGTTCGACAAGGCCACGATACTGAGGCATGCCACGTAAACACCCGTGGCCGCAGCGCCAGCGACGATGAGGGTGATCCAATGCACGGCATATCCTTGCATCTGGAGGAAGAGCTGGCTTGAAAGCAGCCATTTTCCGAGCGACCAACTCTGCCGGGCGGCCTTGCGCGTGGCGCCCGCAACGCGCTGGAAGGCATGGCGGTTGGACATCAGCCAACAGCCGGCGCTCAATACCCCAGCTACCCCGATGGCGGCCAGTGCGGTACTGGCACTTAGCATGCCCTGCCAGGCAAGCAGTGAAAGGCACATCAAGAGCAGGAAGGAAGCCCCGGCATCCAGCAACAGGGCTTCGCGCATCCGCAGGTTCGCGAAGGAGAACCGCCGCGCAAAATCCCGCGCCAGAGCCAATGGGGTAATCATAGCAAGGACCAAGCACAAACCGGCTAGATCGGTGCTGAAGTCTAGGGCCAGCAAGAGGGCCCCGCAGATGCCGAGGCCAACACTCATGAGCAGAGAAAGAAGGACGCCGAAAACCAGCGTGCCATAGGCATGAGCAGCCGGACCATCCGGCTGCTTGAACATCTGGATGGCGTAGGGTCTTGTTACTAGGGAGTCCTGCGCCACCATCGCCATCACGACGATTGAGAATCCGACGGAGTAGTAACCGAGTTCCGCAGCACCGGCAAAGCGTGCCAGTACCACTAGAACCACGAAGTTAACGGCACTTACAAGCCCTTGCCCGGCCCAGCTCGCGATCTGGTTCGATGCCGAGAGCTTGCGGAGTGCCGTCAGTATCCGTCCTGCCGGTTCAACTACTTCCGCAGTCATTTTTTCCTTCACATTTCTTCAGCACTTCTTGCACACTTCGTGCCAGACGCTATTTCCGGTTGCTTATTCCAAGAATTCCTTAATGCCGAGCCACTACGATACAAATCCAGGTCACAGGATAGGTAAACTGGTTAATGTGGAGAGGCGTCTTCACCTGGTCAGTGCGACTAGGGTGGGATTTCGAGTTTGGGATTGCAGTTGATGAAGACCGGTCGCGTGCTCGTCGTCGGCGACGACATGCGGATATTTCTGTCAATCGTCCGCTCGTTCGGACGCGCAAACAAGACCATTGAAGCGTTTCCCTATGGCCCCTCGCCAGCACTCAAATCACGCTACGTCGCCAGAATTCACAGCGCCCCCATTTTCGACAACGATCAGGAGGGCTGGCGCAAGGCCTTGCTGACCCTGCTTGGCGAGCAAACTTTTGACATTGTAATTCCGTGCTCCGATCCGGCAATCATCTTCCTTGACTCCCAACGTCACCTCCTGACGAAGCAGCGACTCGCAATTCCCGATCGTGATGCGATGGATGTCTTCTATGACAAGCAGGAAACACATGTGCTGTGTGATGAGCTCGGCATCGCCATGGCGCCATGGGGGCGGCTTGCGCCTTCCGATACCGCCGCGGGTCTCGCCGCGAGGTATGGCATTCCGTTGGTATTGAAGCCTCGGCGCACGTTCTTTGCCGATGGGAATCAATCGCGCGAGGTCGTCGAGATCGCCGACAGCAAAGCCGAAGCCCAGCGAATCCTCAACACCATTCCGGACCGCGCGCGCTACATTGTCGAAGGCTTTTTCGTAGGCGACGGAGTCGGCGTTTCTGTTCTTTCCCATAAGGGCAGAATTCTTCAGTCTTTCCAGCACCGCCGGCTGCGCGAAGGCCATGGCGGTCCGAGTTCGTTCCGCGTCAGCGAGAGTGTTGATCCTGATCTCCGCGCCGCCTGCGCGAAGATCACAGACCGCATGAAGCATACCGGCGTGTGCATGTTCGAGTTTCGCCATGATCGGAAGGCCGGACAATGGATTCTCATTGAAACCAACGCCAGATTCTGGGGATCAATGGCCCTGCCACTGAAGCTCGGCCTCGACTATCCAAACATGCTCTACGATCTAATGCTTGACGGGGTGGAACCCAAAGAGAAGCCCTACAAGAGCGGATACCGCAGCCGAAACTTCATGCTCGACGGGTATTATCTGCTGAAGCGGCTGAGAACCATAAGAGCGTCCAGTGCAGCAACCTGGCTAGGCGATGTCTTTGACTTCACACTGCAGCCGCTACGCTGGCTCATGGAGACCGAACACTCAGACAGCTTTGCCCTATATGATCTCAAACCGGCATTGTGGGAGTTCATACAAGTCACCCGAAAACTCACAGCAAGAAGCTTCCCACGATCAGCGAACCGGTGATACGACTGACGCTTGGCGATGGGAACGCTCTACAGTTGAAGTTTGGGCAAACCACCAGACTCTCGGCCGGTTTGCTCTATGCCGTTGGCTTCCTCTGTAATTTCATTGTGTCCTCTATCATGCTGATTTTCTATGGCGCGGCGAACTTATAACGATCACGTCACTTGCACCGCGCTCTATTGAAGCAAGGCGTTATCTGCCGACTTCGTAAAGCGTTGCCTGTTAGTTATCGCCTAGAATTGAGCTAGAGTCAGGTAGCGGTAGAAGCTATCGTGGGAATAGCCCCTTATCTTTCAGCCTTGACTGACATTGCCAAGCCGCTTGGCCAGTTCCATCAAAGCACCTTAACTTTGATGTCCGTGAAACCGGTAGCAGGCCCATGCTTTCAATTCTTTCGACCAGTAATCTCCAACTGACAAAAGCTCCAAAGTGAGACATCATGTAAATCTTACGTTAACCACACTTGTTTAATAATTGGCCCTCGCGACCGGGGAGGCCTCCGAAGGTTCCAAGATTTGCGCTCTGGGTCCCTTGCGCCTTCCGCGGCACCATTTTGTTTGGCATACCGATACATTGCTCGGGCCTCAGGCGACGACACAGCCTTTACTTCAACCACTGACAAGGCAGAGTGCCCCGCTATTGAATAAGCAAAACCTTGCCTTTGGTCATCAGCGGGATTGGGTTATCGAAACCAGCCGTTTCGTAGTCGAATCTGATATACAGATCGCCGGTACCACCTGCGGCGAGTTTGTCAACGACGATCGGAAAATATGGCGAATCGGCGTTCATTGACCCGTTGGCGGTAATCGATAAGGTTTGCTTTGGAGTATAAAACGCGCCTGTGATGTTGACGCCACCCTTGCTGGAGATCTGGTTGACATTCCCGATCCCCGTCGTCCTATCCTGGAATACGGCGATGCTGCGATAGGGCATGGTGGTGCTGTCTGCGGTTACCGAATTTGGCGCGGTAATGGTCACGGTCGCACCTGATGCGATATCAATCTTGCTGGCGGACCCGGTCAGATAGATTGTAACACCCGATGGGCCGTTGATGATAGAATTCGAACCCGCGCTCAGCATGCCGTCCTTGATGATGTAGAGACCGGGAACCAGATTGGCAGTGCCGCCTGTTTGAACGGCGATTCCGCCACAATACGTGCCTGGCGTCAGGTTCCTCGTCGCATTCTTTACAGTTACATTCGTGAAGGCCGAGGCGCACGATGCAGAGGCCGACGGCATGACGAGGCCTGCATAAGGATCAGACTTGGCTGGGCACGTGCTCGGTGTAGGCGTGAACTTGGAGCCAGAAACACCACCAACAGCACAGATTTCGGAGGCAGACAAAGAGGAAGCGCCCTGGAGGCTCATGGCCACTGCATGGTTGGAGTTCGATTGCACCCGGCAGTTGACGCCGAGAAGCGTAGCGTTCCCGCTAAAACCCAGGGACTGACTGGCAGTGGAGTTCAAGGCCAGCATGCACGAATAAGCGTCTGCTCCAAACTTGGCGGCCGATCTCACGCCAATGTCGATATTGTTTCCGCCACTTCCGTTGCCATATGCGTTGAGCGCGTTGATGAATGACCCCTTCACCCGCGCGTTTACGGCGACTTCCACCGTGTCGGCGCCGGCCTTAACTGCGGGTGCGCCGACAATCTCCATGTCAGTCAGTTGTGCTATTTTTGTATTGAGGTAGCTGATCGCTAAAGCCTTACGTTTTTCGGCCCGTGTATTGGAAGTTCCGGTCACGTCCTGAGCGCCTGCGGCATACAATGAGGCGCCGTCTGCGACTTGCTGCAATTCGGTTTCTGCGCGATCGCTGCGCCCGAAGTCGATAGCTAGGCCCGCTGCAGCGATCATCGGTATCGCGGCGAGGGCCGTCGTTAGGGCGATGTTCCCTCCGCTCGCGCTCAGGAATGATTTCGCTCTCAATCTGGCCGGGAGATTCATGCTATTGATCCTGATGGAAAATTATAAGAGAGCGCACACACATCGCCATCGTGCCATATGCGTTTTTGCAGCATGTCAAAACTCAGGTCAAAACCTGGGTTAAAATTGGCGCGATGCACCAACACTTCAACTCAGAATTGTCTCTCTAGAGCGTCGCACTTTCAGTTGAGTCCATATCCTGCTGCGGCGAAGTAGTTTGAGCATTCGTCTGGCGTGAAGAGAGCGCAAATGTTGCCGATGGCTTTCCAAAGATCGTCGATGGTCCTTGCGGCCATTGCGCGGAGC
>JANLTS010000615.1:0-2391 GCA_031363045.1 Hyphomicrobiales bacterium | reverse complement strand
CAAGAAGTCGGTCGATGCGGTGCATGGGCTGATGGCGGCGGCGAAGGTGATTGCGCCGGATTTGGCTTGAACAGTGACGCCAGCGTAACCCCAAACCCGTCACACCGTCGGTGTGCCGCCCACTCCCGCAAGGGGAGAGGTGAAAAGGAGAAAGCCGAATGAACATTCACGAGTATCAGGCCAAGGAAGTGCTGCGCGGATTTGGCGTTGCCACGGGCAAGGGCCAAGCAGCGTTCTCGGTCGACGAGGCGGTGAAGGCGGCGGAGACCATGCCGGGGCCGGTGTGGGTGGTGAAATCCCAGATCCATGCTGGCGGGCGCGGCAAGGGTGGTGGTGTCAAGGTCGTGAAGTCGGTGGCGGATGTGAAGGCCGAGGCCACGCGCATGCTCGGCATGACGCTGGTGACGCACCAGACGGGGCCTGAGGGCAAGAAGGTTCAGAGACTCTATATCGAAGAGGGCACGGCGATTGCGCGCGAGCTTTATCTGTCGATCGTCGTTGACCGCGAAACAGCGCGCGTGGCGTTCATCGCCTCGACCGAGGGCGGCATGAACATCGAAGAGGTGGCGCATGCGACGCCGGAGAAAATCATCACCGTGCAGGTCGATCCGGCGGCGGGCTATTCCGGCTATGTCGGGCGGCGCATTGCCTCGGCGCTGAAGCTCGAGGGTGACCTCACCAAGCAATGCGTCAAGATGATCGGTCAGCTTTACAAGGCGTTTGTCGAGAAGGACATGAGCCTCCTCGAAATCAATCCGCTGGTGGTGACCAAGGACAACCAGCTGGTTTGCCTTGATGCCAAGATCAATTTCGATTCGAACGCGCTCGACCGGCACCCTGAGATCAAGGAATTGCGCGATCTCTCGGAAGAGGACCCGAAGGAAATCGAGGCGTCGAAATTCGATCTCTCCTATGTGGCGCTCGATGGCTCGATCGGCTGCATGGTGAATGGTGCGGGACTGGCCATGGCGACCATGGACATCATCAAGCTCTATGGTGCCGAGCCCGCCAACTTCCTCGATATCGGCGGCGGCGCCACCAAGGACAAGGTGACGGCGGCGTTCAAGATCATCACGGCGGACGCGCGCGTCAAAGGCATCCTCGTCAACATCTTCGGCGGCATCGCCAAGTGCGATGTGATTGCCGAAGGGGTGATCGCGGCGGTGAAGGACGTGGGGCTGGCCGTGCCGCTGGTGGTGCGGCTGGAGGGCACGAATGTCGACTTGGGGAAAAAGATCATCCGCGAGAGTGGGCTGAACGTGATTCCGGCCGATGATCTGGACGATGCGGCGGCGAAGATCGTCAAGGCCGTGAAGGGCGCGGCGTGATGATGGAAATCCTGTTCGGAGCGGTACTCACTTTGGTTGCTGTCTTCCTTGCACTGTCGGCCCGTTTTCAACGCACAGCTTACGCAAAGCAGATTGCTGAACAGCAGGCGGTTCAGAGGGAGTTCCTTACCATCGCTGGTGCGTCAAATACTCAGCAACGAGAAATGATCGCCGAGCTAACAGCTATTCGCAATTTGCTTGAGAAGAAGAACTGACATGTCCATCCTCGTCAACGCATCCACTAAAGTCATTTGCCAGGGCATCACCGGCAATAATGGGACGTTTCATACCGAGCAGGCGATTGCTTATGGGACCAGAATGGTCGGTGGCGTCACGCCGGGCAAGGGGGGGACCGTGCATGTGGGGCTCCCCGTGTTCGACACGGTGTGGGACGCGAAGCAGAAGACCGGGGCTGATGCGACCGTCATCTATGTGCCGCCACCGTTTGCGGCGGATGCCATCCTCGAGGCCATCGATGCGGAGATCCCGCTGATCATCACCATCACCGAGGGCATTCCGGTGATGGACATGGTGAAGGTGAAGCGGGCGCTGTCGGGATCGAAGTCGCGGTTGCTCGGGCCCAATTGCCCCGGCGTGCTGACGCCGAACGAATGCAAGATCGGCATCATGCCGGGGAATATTTTCAAGAAAGGTAACGTCGGCATCGTGTCGCGTTCCGGCACGCTGACCTATGAGGCGGTGTTCCAGACGACGCAGGAAGGCCTGGGCCAGACGACGGCGGTGGGCATCGGCGGCGATCCGGTGAAGGGCACCGAGTTCATCGACATGCTGGAGATGTTTTTAGGTGACGACGAGACGCATTCGATCATCATGATCGGCGAGATCGGCGGTTCGGCAGAAGAGGATGCGGCCGAGTTCATTGCCAAGTCGAAGAAGAAGAAGCCGATGGTGGGCTTCATTGCCGGGCGGACAGCACCTCCCGGGCGGCGCATGGGGCATGCGGGTGCCATCATTTCGGGCGGCAAGGGTGGCGCGGATTCGAAGATCGATGCGATGAAGCGGGCTGGGATCGCGGTGGCGGATTCGCCCGCGCTGCTGGGCA
>JANLTS010000614.1:0-1850 GCA_031363045.1 Hyphomicrobiales bacterium | reverse complement strand
GTTTGGTGCCGGCGTCGTCAAGAAACTGATGACCATGAACTTCGGGCCTGGCGTGCTGATGAATGTGAATTTTCCGGATTGCCGCCCGGACGAGATGATCGGCGTTGAAGTGACCAGGCAGGGCAAGCGCGATGTGAACTTGCTGTCGGTCGATGAGCGCGTCGACATGCGTGGCAACAATTATTACTGGCTTGGCTTCAAGCGCGAGCGCGGCAATCCGCCGGTCGGCACCGATTTGTGGGCGGCCTTCAACAAGCGCATTTCGGTGACGCCACTGCATATGAACCTGACGCAGGTGGAGGCCATGGAAGCGGTGCGCGCAGTGCTGGACCAACCGTGACAGCGGACCCGCGCAAGGTCAATCTGCTCGGGGCCTTGCGGCGGCAGGGCATTGCCGACGAACGCGTGCTGGCGGCGATCGAAGCGGTGCCGCGCGAGTTGTTCGTTGAGGATGCTTTCGCCGACCAGGCCTATGCCGACCAGGCGCTGCCGATGTCCTGCGGGCAGACGATCTCGCAGCCCTATATCGTGGCGTTCATGACGGCGGCGCTGGCGCTTGAACCGCAACACCGGGTGTTGGAGATCGGTACGGGCTCCGGCTATCAGACAGCCATTCTCGCAAGGCTCTGCAAGCGGGTCTACAGCGTTGAACGCTACCGCACGCTTTCCGAGAAGGCCGGCGAACGCTTGAAGGCACAGAAGCTCAAGAACGTCACGCAGATTGTGGGGGACGGCAGCAAAGGCTGGCCGCAACTGGCGCCCTTCGACCGGGTCATCGTCACGGCGGCGGCAAATGCCGTGCCCAAGGCACTGGTCGAGCAGATGGTGATGGGCGGCATCATGGTCATCCCCATCGAGGAGCGGGCGGGAAAGCAGGATCTCTACCGCATCACCCGCACTGCTATAGGCCATGACAGCCTGCACCTGCTGCCGGTGCGTTTCGTGCCACTGGTGGAAGGCCTGCCGAAGGAGGGTTGACCCAATGGGCGGGTAGTGTATCAGTTTGAAATCTGAGGGTATTGACAGGCTATCGCAACCGGCCCCGGCTTCCTATATGCTTGCAGGAAAGCATGAGGGTTTGAATGTACATTGTGAATTGCTCGAAACCTGGGTCCACTGTTGCCGTTCTCGGACTGCGCCGGAGTACTGAGAAGGAAGCGCTTCTACTCGCGTCACAAAAGGAAGCGGAAGGCTATGAGGTCCGCGTTACCGAAGCCGCTACGGGCAAGGAAGTGGCCCGCTGATGCCCCGTGGCCCCAAAGGTGAGAAGCGCCCCGCCGACGTGATCGGCAACGCCGTCAAGGTCATGCGGATTGCCGTGGGCGAGGAAACCGACGACACGCCCGACGATGGAAAGAACAAGGCTGCTCAGGCGCTAGGAAAGCTTGGCGGTCGGAAACGAGCGGAAGTCGTGTCTGCTGAGCGTCGTACCAAAATTGCTCAGGATGCAGCAACTGCTAGGTGGAAGAAGGATTAACCTCTCTGGCATTTATAACCAATCCCTTCGGTGCACCTGGGCCAGCCTTAGCGATGGCGACGTGATTAATGAATGCTATCGCGCCAGGATTGAGATGGTCATCATCTGGTCCAAAATTGCCTGCGGTGAACCCAAAGTTGAATTGCAACATCCATTCGCCATCACGCACCCCTGCTGCTTTTATTAGCATAAACAAAAGCTCTTTATGATCGAAAGTATATAGCGGTACGTCAGGCATATTCGGCCTCTTTAATGCGAATGTTGCTGTTAGCAGGCTTAGGATCGCCGACGTCATTGGCTTGGGGCAGCGAAAGTAAAAAGACTCGTATCCCCGTCTTTCGATACTCCGCCGTGTCAAGCTTGGAATGGGTTC
>JANLTS010000603.1:0-1557 GCA_031363045.1 Hyphomicrobiales bacterium | reverse complement strand
CGACGGCCGACCGATCGAAGAGATCATCGACGGTGGAGCCCACATTCTTGGTCTCGACTCGCTTCATCTCTCCAACTTGGTTGTGAGTGATGTTGCAGCCTGACGCCAGAAAGCTTGAAGGGGCCATCACTGGTAGGGCCGTGTATGACGGCAGGCTAGATCCAGCAGCGGCATTGAAACTCATTTCGGAGGCGAATCGATGAGCAAGGTTCTTCTGATCACCGGCGGCTCACGCGGCATTGGCGCTGCCACGGCGCGCATGGCAAGCGCCGAAGGCTATGCCATCGCCATCAACTACGTAAGCGATAAAAATGCAGCCGACAGCATTGTCGCTGAACTCGGTAAAAGAGCCATTGCCGTACAGGGGGACGTCTCCAACCCCGCCGATGTGTTGCGCATGTTCGACGAAACGGAAGCCGCTTTCGGCCCTGTCACACACCTTGTGAATTCCGCTGGCATCACGGGAAAGTCCTCGCGGCTGGACCGGGCCGATGTGCAAACCATTGTCGATACAATCGCCGTCAATTTAACAGGCAGCATTCTGGCAAGCCAGGAAGCCGTGCGCCGCATGTCGACGCAACATGGCGGCAAGGGTGGCGTGATCATCAACATTTCATCCGCCGCAGCCACGCTTGGCAGCCCCGGCGAATATACCTGGTATGCCGCAGCCAAAGGCGGCATTGATGCCTTCACCATTGGCCTTGCGAAGGAAGTGGCAATGGAAGGTATTCGCGTCGCCTCAGTCACGCCGGGTATGACGGAAACAGAAATTCACGAACGCT
Organism: Hyphomicrobiales bacterium; assembly: GCA_031363045.1. Classification (GTDB taxonomy): domain Bacteria; phylum Pseudomonadota; class Alphaproteobacteria; order Rhizobiales; family Aestuariivirgaceae; genus Aestuariivirga. Next base: position 775 of record JANLTS010000603.1, on the reverse strand, counting down.
CAACAGGAGACCGTTCCCGCGTCGAACGCATCCGCCCGACAATCCCCATGCAACGCATCGGCACCGCAGAAGAAATTGCAAACGCCATCATGTTTCTGTTGTCAGACAAGGCGAGCTACATCACGGGCACCACCTTGCGCGTGGCAGGAGGCCGATAGTGCTGAAAGCCCGTGTCATTCCCTGCCTTGATGTGAAAGATGGCCGCGTGGTCAAGGGCGTCAACTTTGTCGATCTCCGCGATGCAGGCGATCCGGTTGAAGCGGCCAAGGCCTATGACGCGGCGGGTGCCGATGAATTGTGCTTCCTCGACATCACCGCCACCCACGAAAATCGCGGCACCATGCTGGATGTCGTCAGGCGCACCGCCGCGCAATGTTTCATGCCGCTCACCGTGGGCGGCGGCGTGCGAAAAACCGAAGATATCCGCCAGCTCCTGCTGGCCGGTGCGGACAAGGTGTCGATCAATTCCGCTGCCGTCAGCAATCGCCAGTTCGTCCGGGAAGCGGCGCAGAAATTCGGCAGCCAGTGCATTGTCGTGGCCATCGACGCCAAGGAAACCACCCCCGGCCGCTTCGAGATTTTCACCCACGGCGGGCGCAATCCCACTGGTATCGAAGCCGTAAGCTTTGCGAAGGAAGTCGTCGAGCTTGGGGCTGGCGAAATTCTCCTCACCTCCATGGACCGGGATGGCACCGGCAAGGGCTTCAACCTGGCGCTGACCCGCGCCATTGCCGATGCGGTGACCGTGCCGGTGATTGCCTCGGGCGGCGTCGGC
>JANLTS010000555.1:0-8870 GCA_031363045.1 Hyphomicrobiales bacterium | reverse complement strand
GGTGGTGTTGCGGCGTACATCCAGCCGCAGCCGCTCAAACACATCGAGCTTCGCGGTATCGAAGGTATTGTGGCCAGGGTATCTGACCAAATTGCCATCAAGCCCGGCCGTCAGCGAGTGCCTGATCCAATCGCTCTCGAGACTGAGGCTGGGCTTCAACTGCAGGCCGATGCCGCTTTGCGGATCGTTGCCGCTTGCATTGAGATTGCTGGAATAGACAGAACCGGCGGTAATCGACGGGTAAAGCCGAAGCCCATTGTTGCCAAGACCGATAGCCGCATAAGGGTCGTTGGCCACCCTGGCCTTTCGTGGCGGTGGCAATTCCGGCGTTTCAAGCGGCGAAATCTCAAGCACCGGGTCCGTTGGTACCAGCGTTGCCGGATCAGCAATCGCTTCCGCGTCAACCGTTCCCTTCAGCGGCAGAGTCGACTGAGCATGAGCATGCCCTTCCACGCCAACCGGGAGGCAGACGAGAATCAATGCGGCAACGGTGACCCGGCAGCTCATCGGTTAGGGAAACTCCACACTTTGGGGAGGCTAAGGGCTTATGGTTAATGCATAATTGACGCACTGTACCAATACCCTTGGCATCATGGCCCGATACTGCCAAAAAGATGACCATGTCAGGAAATACCGTACTCAATCCCGTTCCGCTCGGCGCCCAGTGGCGCGCCTCCGCCCGCCGCGCCCTGGTGACGGAAACCGAAGGCATGCAGCTTCTGATTTCCGCCATCGATGGCCCCCTGGGCGATGGTCTGGTGGCGGCGGTTGATCGCATCCGCAGCGCCAAGGGCCGCGTGGTTTTGACCGGCATGGGCAAGAGCGGGCACATCGCCCGCAAGATTGGCGCAACTTTGGCCTCGACCGGTACGCCGGCAAGTTTCGTCCATCCGGCCGAAGCCAGTCACGGCGACCTTGGCATGATTACCCCCGATGATGTGATCATCATGATTTCGAACTCCGGGGAATCACCGGAACTGCGCGACATCCTCACCTATTCGCGCCGCTTCCAAGTGCCGCTCATCGCCATTACATCAGTGCCATCAAGCACGCTTGGCAACGAAGCCGACATCGTACTGCCGTTGCCGCGCGCCCGTGAGGCCTGTCCCAATGGTCTGGCGCCCACCACGTCGACATTGCTGCAATTGGCCCTGGGCGATGCACTCGCCATGGCACTTCTCGAGGACAAGGGCTTCAGCGCCCATGATTTCAAGACGTTCCACCCGGGGGGCAAACTGGGTGCGCAATTGAAGCACGTGCGCGATATCATGCATCCGCGTGAGGAATTGCCACTGGCCAACGAACAGGCCAAGATGTCGGAAGCTCTGATCCTGATGACCCAGCGCAGCTATGGCTGCCTTGGCGTCGTCGATGGCGATGGCCAGCTTATCGGCATCGTCACTGATGGTGACCTTCGCCGTCACATGACGCCAGACTTGCTCAATCTGAGTGTCGGAGAGGTGATGACCAGATCGCCGAAATCGATCGAGCCCGATGCGCTGACCTCCGAAGCCCTTGAGCAGCTCAACTCATTGAAGATCACCAGCCTGTTTGTGATCGATGAACACAAGCGGCCGCTTGGTTTGATTCATATCCACGACTTGCTGCGCATCGGCCTGATCTAGGCGCCCCACGTCAAGGCTGCCAGCGTGTTGCGATCGGCCTTCGGGACTCACCCCTCACTGCGGAGCGACTTGGGCGTTTGACCAAGGTGCTGCTTGAAAAGCCTCGTCATGTGTTGTTGATCCGAAAATCCAGCCTCGATCGCCACATGAGCGATCGGCAATCGTGTCGAGCGCAATAGGTTGATTGCCTGCCGGATGCGCCTTGAAATGACATAGGCATAGGGTGTCTGCCCTGTGGTGGTCTGAAACAACCCGATGAGGCGCGTTGCCCCCAGACCGGAAAACGCACAGAGATCATCAAGTGATATGTCTCTGAGGTAGTTGCCTTCGATGTATTCGATCGTCGCGCTGATTCGTGGATCGCCGCAAATCCTGTCTGACAGCGCGGCAGGTTTCTGCGTCCAAGCCGTCGAGGCCAGCTCGATCGCCAGCAATCTGATTGCCGATTGAGCGAACAGCCGCCCTCTACGCAATTCCGGATCGAGTTCTCGCGCCAGCATTCGGATCAGCGCCGCCGTCCCGGCGTCCGGTGAATAGTTCCGTGGACGAAGATGTCCCATCAGGAACTTGTCGGTGACGATTTCAGGCGCATAATGCGTGAACAACGTCTCGTCGAACTCCACCAGAACGGAATACTGCGAAGGTGCAGAGATCGTCCATGAAAACCGGGCTTCGATCCCGGCAGGGATTGAGCACACATCGTCCGGAGCCGTTCGACGCGAATCGCAAATGCCATCCATCGAAGTGAAATGGCTCGCCGTCCCGGTCAGCTCCAATGTAATGGTGTTCTTGTCGGTGTTGGTGAAGATCAGATCGTTCGCGGCTTCCCGCGCCATGACCATTCTCAATGCCAGCCAACCCAGACCGTCACTCTCCACTTTTTGGAGTTGGTCAAAATACTCGGCAACGCTTGAGAAAGTCTTCGTCATCTCACCACCTTCGATGGCACTGAGATAGAACGGCTGGCAGCCGCACGCCATTCAACACTCAGCAAGACCGCGTGAGCTTGATTATCGGTTAAACACACAATTCCGTGACGGCAGCGTCATCACGTTTCGCCTTTCGCTGGCACTGGACCTCAACCGATTTGCGCCGGTTGCGGCGGCGCTTCGCTGTTTTTTTGCGCGCCGCTTGCCGATCGTTGCGCTCGCAACAACCCTTGGGTCGAACGTGAAAGGAACCGGGCATCTTGCCCGGCTCCGAATCAGTCACGTTCGAATGGAATCAGTGTGAGTTGAGTTCATTTTCCATCATCTGCTTGAGGATACGCTGGTAAGAGGTCAGCATTTTCTCCTGCATTTTCAGCGACTCCATCTGATCGTTCATCATCTGCTCCATCATGGCGAAGCGTTCCTTGCGCATTGCATCCATCATGTTCATGTTCTCGGTATTCTGATCGGCAAAAGAGGCAGTCGACAGCGCTGCGAGCGTTGCGACGGCGAGGATCAGTTTCTTCATGTGTGGCTCCTGTGATCTGGTTTTCGCATTCCTGATGGGAAAGTCCATCGGTACGAGATCGCTAACATGGTGCCTAAGGCGGGTATTGCCGGATGTTTCATTTCATTGGCGAATACTTCACTGCCCGGGACAAGCTCACGAAGCTTTCAGAATCGTTCAAGCCGCAATCACGATCAGCCGCATGCCAGATACAGAGATGACACGCACCTGTGAACCGCTTGACACATTCGGTCCTTCGATCTCCCAGATTGTGTCCTCGATCGTCAGCTTTCCCCGGCCATTGGCGATCGGTTCCGCAAGCGTGAAACTGCGCCCGATATAGCCGTGTTGGCGGCGGTTCAGAAAAGGGTTGTCGGCCGGTTCAACGTTGCGTCCGCGATAGACAATCCGCCCCGCCAAGACGCTCGCCACCGAAAGTGCCGCGAAAACCAGCAGTTCAATTTGCCAGGACATGCCGAACAGCAAGTCGGCAAGTCCGGTAAGGGCCGCCGCAACAGCCAGCCAGATGAAGAAGATTCCAGGCGCCAGCAGCTCGAGAATCAACAGCACACCGGCGGCGACCCACCATATCCAGTAGCCCAGAGACGGAATGAAGTGTTCCATCGTTCAGTAACTCCTGACAGTCACGATTTGGGTGGAACCTGGGGCACCGCTCCGCGCCGCGCGTTGGAAATCGGCGCTTGCCCACCGAACGCCTCGCGGGCGATTTCTGCGATGCCGCCAATTGATCCGATGACGGACGATGCTTCGATCGGCATCATCAGAATTTTCTGGTTGGGCGACGTGGCGATGGCTTCCAGCGCCTTGATATAATTGTTCGCGACGAAATAATTGATCGCCTGAACGTCACCCGTGGCGATGGCATTGCTGACCAGTTCTGTCGCCTTGGCCTCGGCTTCGGCCGAACGTTCGCGCGCCTCGGCGTCCTTGAATGCGGCCTCGCGCCGGCCTTCGGCCTGCAGCACAACCGATTGCTTTTCACCTTCCGCCTTGAGAATGGCCGCCTGCCGCATACCCTCGGCTTCGAGGATCAGCGCCCGCTTTTCGCGCTCGGCTTTCATTTGCCGGGCCATCGAGTCGACAAGGTCGCGTGGCGGGTTGATATCCTTGATCTCGATCCGCGTCATCTTCACGCCCCAAGAATGCGTCGCCTGATCGACAACACCCAGCAGGCGATGATTGATTTCGTCGCGCTGCGACAACAGGCTGTCGAGCTCCATTGAGCCCATCACCGTGCGGATATTGGTCATCGTCATGTTGATGATGGCGTTTTGCAGATCCTTGATCTCATAGGCCGCGCGGGCCGCATCCAGAACCTGGTAAAAGGCGACGCCATCGACCGTGACCATGGCGTTGTCGCGGGTAATCACCTCCTGTGACGGAACCGGTATCACCTGTTCCATCATGTTCAGCTTGGCGCCAATTTTGTCGATGAACGGAACGATGAGGCCAAGGCCGGGTTGAAGAGTGCGGACATACTTGCCAAAGCGCTCCACGGTATAATTGAAGCCCTGAGGCACCATGCGGATGGCGCGCAGCAGGTAGAAGACGACAACCGCCAGTACCACCAAAACGAAAATGCCGAAACCTTCAAAACCAGAGCCATCAAACATGTTTTCCCCTCCACCCAGCCGCTGCGCAGCCCATTACAAATTGGTGCCGATTTGGCACAACTTCAAGTCAAGTCAAACCCAGCCGAGAATCTCGTTTCGCACGATCTTCTCCATCATGGTCACCGATTCCCTGGAATCGTTCAGGCAGGGCACCGCCGAGAATTTCTCGCCGCCCTTTTCCACGAAAGTCTGCTTGAGCCCGATCGCCACCTCCTCGAGTGTTTCAACACAGTCCGAAGCAAAGCCCGGCATGATGATGACGAGGTTTTTCACCCCTTGGGCAGGTAAGTCCTCCACGGTCTGCTGGGCATAGGGCTGCAGCCACTCTGCCTTGCCGAAACGCGACTGAAACACAACCCTCAACTTGTCCCGTGGCAACTTCAGCCGCTCCGCCAGCAGCCTCGCCGTTTTCATGCAATGGCAGTGATAAGGATCCCCGGCCAAGAAGTAGCTCTTTGGCAAACCATGGAACGAGGCGAGTATCAAGTCAGGTACCCAACCCAGCGATTGAAGGTGCCTTTCCATCGAGATGGCCAGAGCTTCAACATAGGCCGCATTGTCGTAGTAGGGTGGCACACTGCGGACCGCAGGCTGCCAGCGCATGGCCTTGAGTGCGTCGAAGGCTTTATCGAGAGCCGTGGCTGTCGTTGCTGCACTGTATTGGGGATAGAGCGGAAACAGCAAAATGCGTTCACAGCCGCGATCCTTGAGCGCCTGGATGCGTTCGGACGTCGGCGGCAGCCCATAGCGCATGCCCCAATCGACGATCACCTGCGGTGTTTCGGCGAAACGCTGACCAAGCTTCTCGGCCTGTGACCGTGTGATGGTCTTCAAAGGCGATTCGTTCAGTTCGTGATTCCATATCTGCTCATAGGCATGCCCGCTTTTTTTGGGCCGTATCAGCAGGATCGCTCCGTTGAGCAGCACCCACCAGACAAGCCGGTTGACTTCAATCACCCGCCGATCCGATAGAAATTCCTTCAGGTAGCGGCGCATTGGCCAATAGGATGTCGCCTCTGGTGTTCCAAGATTGATCAGCAGTACGCCGATCTTGCCGATCTCGTATGGAGGATGTTCGGCAGGGATAAAATTCATGAATGTGAACCGGTTTCTGTTGGCCTGGCCGCGCGGCCGAATGACTACCTTGTTGTTAACGGCTTGAAAACGCAAAAAGTTCATATTGAGACAGATTTCTTGCATTGATAGTGGCGGCAACCGGGTGAAAAGAGTGCGTTTCGGAGGTCAGCCGTGGGAACAAGCCCGCATCATGGCCGCAGTCCCGATCGCAGCTCTGTGGGCCGCCATTCCCTTGCTGTTTCTTGCCCCCGCTTCGACCACCGGCCAGTATCTGGTGATCAGCCTGGCTCTTGTGGCCGTGGCCTGCGGCATCCTTGCGGTTCTTCGCCGCAGAGTAACCGCCGGAGTGCTTTGCCTCGCATTGGCGTGCGTTTCCGCTGTGCTAACCTTGCGGCTGGACATGCTCGAGGGCCACGCTCTGACTTACTTTACTGCGGTCTATAGCATAGCCATGATCGGCCTCAGCCAGCTCTGCCGCGCTGAAGGCAAGTTAGCCGAAGTGGCTCACCGGCCGACTGTTCGGCAGAATGCCGGCGCCGACCATACCATTGCGGCCAAACACAACGCCGGCATCTGCTGGCTGTTCGAAACTAACGCAGCTGGCCACCTCACGCGCACTTCCACCGGGTTAAGCGATACCGTTAATCTCTGCCACTGTGAACCGGCAGGCCGGCCGCTTGCCAGTCTTTTCTCCGATGGCCCACCTGGGGCCGGTTGGGATCGGGTATCCCGGGCGATGGAGGCCCGGCATCCCATCAATTGCGCGGTCGAAATCGCCAATGGAGCGGAAACTCGCCTGTGGCAGGTGGCCAGCCTCCCTCTTCTAGCGGAAGACGGCAAATTTTCCGGATACCGCGGTATTGCCCACGACATTACCAGTGGACTGGATATCGGCCGTGGTTGCGTTGATGATCAAGAACCCGACGGCGGCAAAAACCGGCAGACGCTGAAGTTTCTGCAGGATGTGATCCAAGAGGTGAAACTGCCGCTGAGCACCATTCTGGGTTTTACCGAAATTTTGCAGTCGCCGGCCGCCCGCGACCTGCCCGAGGATGAACATCAGACCTATCAACAGCTGCTGCTGGACCACTGCCGGCAGCTGACATCATTCATCACCGATGCCGGCGATATGGCGCGATTCGACACCAACAATTTTCAGCTCGTTGAGCAAGAAGCCGATGCTGCCGAATTGACCGAGATTGCCATGAAATCCTGTCAGGCTGCCGCTGAGGAGTTAGACGCGGCAGCGGTTGTCAACGTCATCGAGAATGTCGAACTGCGTTGCGATGCAGTTCGCATTTGCAGGGTTCTGGAAACGCTTGTGACCCGCGCCTTCAAGGCCGGCGGGTCAGGCAGCTGTGTTCATGTGTTTTTTGCCTGCAAGCCGGACGGCAGCCTGGAAATCTCTGTTCTGGATCAAGGCCCCGCACTAACGCCCGACGAACTCGCCCGCGCCTTCGAGCCCGCACTGCATGAGCGCGGCATGGACGGCCTCAGTCTTCCCATTGCCCGGCGGATCGCGCTTCTCCATGGCGGCAATCTGACAGTCGAAACATCCCATTGCGCAAGCATGATCGCCCGGTTGACATTGCCGGCCGGCCGCGTCACCTGGAATGCTGGCACCGAATTTGAATCTATCCGCGCTGCCTGAACAATGACAGAGCAATAACCATGGCCGTTACTGTGAAAACCCCGCCCTTCATGGGTGCCACGCGTTCGCGAACCGCCGAAGGCTATGACGCCGCGATATTTGGTGCGCCACACGGCACGCCCTACAAGGGCATCGACAACCGCGTCCATCAGAGCGCACCCGATGCGTTCCGCACAGCCATTGCGCCCGACGCCGAGTGGCTTGAGCACTGGGACTTTGATCTCGGACGCCCGCTTCTTGGGCAGGGCGTGGCACTTTGCGATCTTGGCAATCTCAAGACCTCTTCGAAAGACGCTGAAGGCAACCGCAAGAAAATCGCCGACTGCACAGCTAGGATCATCGATACAGGCGCCGTGCCGGTCATGTTTGGTGGTGATGACTCCGTGCCGATTCCATTCATTGCCGGCTTTGCCCATCACCCGGCAATCGTCATTCTGCAGATCGATGCCCACATCGACTGGCGCGACGAACGCTATGGCGAGCGCTTTGGCTTTTCATCCACCATGCGGCGCGCTTCGGAGCATGACCATGTCTGGCGCATCGTGCAGGTTGGTGCACGCGGCATGGGGAGTGCCCGCGAAACTGAAATTGAGGACGCCCAAAAGTGGGGTGCCCGAATTATCCCCTCGCGCGACGTCCATCACCATGGCCTGTCGCAGGTTCTCGAACACATTCCGGAAGATTCCGACTGCGTCATCTGCCTCGACTGCGATGCACTTGATGTTTCTCAGATGCCAGCGGTGGCCTATCCATCGCCCGGTGGTTTGACTTTTACGCATGTCATTGACCTGATCGCCGGTGTGGCGGCCAAGGCCCGTATCGCCGGTTTCTGCATGGTGGAGTTCGTGCCAAAGCACGATCCGGCGGGAACCGCCGCCTTCACCGCCGCCCGCATTGCCTGCAACGTGATCGGCCGGATCAGGAAACGCGAGTAGCTGGATATCGAAAGGCAGTCGCGGGAGGCTATTCCGCTGCCGTCTTCATTGTCTGCGGCCGTGCCTCGATCAGGCTAAGCAACTCCACTTCCCGGGCCTTCGCCTTGATGGCGTTCTCGGCCTTCACATGGCCAAAACCACGGACCTTATCAGGCAGAGACGCGAGTTCGAAAATTGCCGCCGCATTCGATGCAGTGAGTTTCGGCAACAGGCCTTCAATGAGTATGCGATAATCGGCGATCATCTGCCGCTCTGCTTGGCGTTCAGCCGTGCGGCCAAACGGATCGAACATGGTGCCGCGCAAGCCTTTCAGTTTCGCCAGAATTTTGAATCCGCTCATCATCCACGGGCCGAACTCGGTTTTCAGTGCCTTGCCCGTGAAACCATCCTTGTGGCCGAGGAGTGGCGGGGCTAAGTGGAACTTCAGCTTGAAATCACCCTTGAACTGCTTCGCAAGATTCGCGGCGAATGCGCCATCGCTATAAAGCCGCGCCACCTCGTATTCGTCCTT
>JANLTS010000554.1:0-2170 GCA_031363045.1 Hyphomicrobiales bacterium | reverse complement strand
AAGTCATCCGTCTCCAGGAACAGGAAAACACGCCCACCGGCTTGCCGCCCGACAGACGCATTCTGTTCCTCGCCCACAGCGCGCGCCAGCAGCAAGGCTCCACCGCTTTGGCCGGGCGCCTTCACCACCACCCAGCGCTTCGGTCCGCCAAGGTGAATGTCCTCGGCAAGCTCGAACCCGAGGCAGCGCGTGTACCAGGCAATCGCCTCGTCATAGTCGCGCACCAGATAGGTGACGGCGGCAAGCTTGCGCGTCACCGCATCTTGTCCGGCTTGCCGTCATGCGGCCCCATCTTCTGAACCGGCTTGTCCTTCCAGTGCCGTGTGCCGATCTCCGCGTTACGCTTGAGGTGCATTGGATAGTCGATGCGGCTGCGCTGGCGCGAGGCTTCGCCCACCACCAGCAGGCGCACATCGGTTGCGGTGTTGTTGATCAGCACATGGGCGATGCCGCTTCCCGCCGCGAAGCCAACGCCATCGCCGGGCTTTAACCGCCGCACGTGGCCATCGAGCCACAGATCGGGCATTCCCTCGATCACATAGACGAACTCCTCCTCATCGGCCTCGGCATGCGGCCACGAGGTGCGCTTGCCGGGCGGTAGACGCTCATGGTGGATGCCAAGCCGCATCAGCCCGAAATGGCCGGAGAAGGCGGCACCATGCGCGAAGGTCTCGTCCGAGCCCGGATAGTAGTTCCGCGCGTCGTCCTCGATCGCCGCGTAATGCACCACCACGCTGTCGAATTTCTCGTCTTCTGCCATCTGCCACTCCATCATTCATGTTGGTGATGACAATCCGGCAACCAGGCGACAATGTCGAGCAAGACGTGTGTGCCCATCCGTGCTATCCTCATCACCTGAGCTGTTTGGAGACTTCCCATGCGCGCGTTGCTGTTCGGTCTGCTGCTGTTCTGTATTGCAACGCCAGCTGAAGCCGCGCGCTGGAAGCCGGAGCCTGGCACAACTTTCGAATGGATTCTGCAGGATTATGACGGCACCGTGCCCGATGCCGACGCCATTGACGTCGATCTCTTCGAAACCTCGAAAGCTCAAGTCGCGGCCATCAAGGCGGCGGGCAAGGTGCCGATCTGCTATATCAGTGTCGGCAGTTGGGAGCGCTGGCGGCCGGACAAGGGCGACTATCCTGATCGGCTGCTTGGCAAGCCGCTCGATGGCTGGCCGGGCGAACGCTACGTCGACATCCGCAACACCACTGACTTAGGACCTATCCTCCTCGCCCGCCTCGATCTCTGCCGTTCCAAGGGTTTCCTCGCGGTCGAGCCCGACAACCTCGATGGCTGGCAGAACAATACTGGCTTCAACATCACAAAAGCCGACCAGATCCGCTTTCTCAAATGGCTCGCCAACATGGCGCATTTGAAGGGCCTGTCGATCGGCCTCAAGAATGTCACCGAGCTTCAGGCCGATGTCATCGGCAAATATGATTGGGCGCTGACCGAGGATTGCTTCGATCAGGGCTGGTGTGCCGATTCAAAACCCTTCATCACCGCCGGCAAGGCCGTCTTCGCGGTGGAATACACCGACAACGACATCAACTTCACGGCCTTCTGCGTGCAGGCCGCCAAGCTCGGGCTTTTCCCCCTGCTCAAGAACCGCAACCTGAAAGCCTTCTCGCGGCGCTGCCCGGCCAGATAGTCTACCGGTCAGACGATAAAAAAGTTGAGTTCACTAAAGTCGTTCAAGAATTCACCAATGTTCGCAACAAGGCGGCTGCCATCGGCACGGCTGCCATTGATATCGAAGAACAGTTCGCCGGTGTCTTGGTTGTAAATGAACCGCACACTTTCCGTCGTGGCCAGCCCGGTGGTATTCACTTCAACGGCGTCTGCCGCGAGATCCTGATTGGCCACCAGGCCGCCGCCAAACAAATCCGCGTCAATAATCAGACTGTCCTCAAACTCATTGAAATCAACAATGTTATCAGCGGACGACGCGGCATTCGACAGGACAAAGCTATCGCCTGAAGAGCCGCCTTTCAAGGTGTCCACGCCTTGCCCGCCACTCAGCCAGTCATTGCCCGATGAACCTTCCAGGATGTCGCTGTTGACGCCGCCCTCGAGCACATCGTCGCCGCTGCCACCGTAAATATGGTTGGCGAGACTATTTCCCGTTAGAACGTCGTCAAATGCCGAGCCGGACAAATTCTCGATC
>JANLTS010000482.1:0-1788 GCA_031363045.1 Hyphomicrobiales bacterium | reverse complement strand
TTGAACGGCGGCCGCGGCAACGACGTCCTCTATGGTGAAAGTGGTGACGACACGCTGGTGGGTAGCGGCGGCCAGGACATTTTGTCAGGCGGCCTCGGCGTCGATTCACTCAATGGTTCTGGCGGTAACGATAGCCTTTCGGGCGATGCCGGCGATGACAATCTGGTGGGCGGGGGCGGCAACGATACCCACCGTGGTGGCGACGGTAACGACAGTCTGGTGGACACCGCCGGCAATGACGACCTGCGCGGCGACGCCGGCGATGACACGCTGGCCGGCGGCATCGGCAATGATCGGCTCGATGGCGGCGCCAATGACGACACGCTCAACGGCGGCAAGGGGCTCGATACGCTTCTGGGCGGAGACGGAGTCGATGCCTTGAATGGCGATGACGACAACGACACGCTGGACGGCGGCGGCGGCAATGACAATCTCTCGGGAGGCATTGGCAATGACGTTCTGGCTGGTGCAGGGGACGACGATACGCTGGCGGGCGGCGCTGGCGACGATGCGTTCGACTTCGACAACCTCACGAGCGGCGTCGATACAATCCTAGACTTCGTGCTTGCCGGTGGCGATGTCATCGACTTGTCATCAATTTTTGACGCGACCGGCTCAGTTGTGACGGGCGCTAATCTTGCGCAATTCATCCAGGTGTCGCCAGCGGGAGTTGCCGACTCATTCCTCGCAGTCGACGCCAATGGCGTGACCGGCGGACTGACTTTCACCATCATCGCGCAGGTCGCCGGCATAACCAATGTGCAATTGTTCGATGTCGCGAACTTCATCTTATAGCGGCAACGTCACCACTTCACATCGTCGCGACTTCAGGATTTGGTTCCACTGCCTGCCGCATGCCGCCAGGTTTCGTAGCGGATTCGGGCGAGCCTGTAGGCGTCGAGCGCGGCGATGCCATAGATGAATATTCCGCCAACATGCCGGCCAAAAAAACTGGCGGTCTCCGGCATCAGCCGCAGGCTGACCCAGCCGAGGATGGCGGTGAAGAACAAAAACATCAAGCCACGTTGCGCCAGACCCAGGATGACGTGTCCCGCACCCGGAATTACCAAGCTTGCCAAGAGGACCGCATAGGGGTTGACGGGTTTTTTGCTCATGCCGCTGTCCGGTGCCATGCGAGAATGTCAGACTGTAACGCCTGCAGGCGCTTGATGATATCTTGCAACTGGCTGGGATCAAGTGACAGATCGCCGAAATCCGCCTGGCGCAACACACCATAACGCGCCCGGTCAGCTTGCGCCAGCAACACCACCATGCGCAGGCCCTTCGGCGTGATCAGCAATTCCTTGGCGCTGGTTTCGAAAAACGGTTGCAGGTGCGGCGCAACCACGTGATGGGGTAAAACCTTGCCGGGATCGTCACTGCGGATCACGGCATTGGCCGGAAACTCTGCCGGCGTTGCAAGTGTCGCCGGCAGGTGATCGAAATTTGAAAACGTCGTTGGTCCGGCTGGCCGCATCATCAAATCGTAAGTCGCGGCCAGCGGCAGATCGCCGGGCAACGTCACCATCAGCCACAGACTTGGCAATTTGCGCAATGCCAGCGTGTCAGTGATGGCTTTCACCTGCACGGGCTGGCCATCGAAGTAGCCGTTCAGCAACATGGTGCCTGCGGCTTCGCCCGGAGAAATCCTTGCGTTATCCAGCAGCGTGGCTGCGTCCTTGAAAAACACAAACGGTGCAGCCAGCAGCTTTTTGCGCCGGAGGAAGACTTTGCGCAGCAGCAGCGCTGCCAATGCCAAGGCGACCAGAATACCAAGTGTCGTTTGTA
>JANLTS010000459.1:0-19324 GCA_031363045.1 Hyphomicrobiales bacterium | reverse complement strand
TATGAGGAAATCACCACCCTGTTGTTGTCCGGGCAGCTTACCGTCGCCTGGATATGTGGATAGGCGGAGGGATGAATACAGCTCTTAAGTCGCGATCTCCTGACACTCGGGAAAACCAACCTTCGATGCTGAAGTCTTATTGTCACTCCGCGCATCAATGAGCACAACATCAGGACAGCTTTCTATCAACAGCCTCTGCAATATGGCTTGCGTACGGTTTAGCTGAGGTTCGCTGAAGAACACGATGGCACAAATCGACGTCTGCGCATCGGCTGCTCGTTTGTAGATTTCTGTCTGTGACTTCAGATTGGCTTCAAGCTTGGCGTTGGAGGCCAGCTTGAACTCGACAATGGTCTTTTCGCGGCCGCGGGAGATTTTGAAGTCGGCAGGTCCGCGGCCATCATTCGCTTCGGCTGATGCATCGAGCGAGGTACCGTACCAGACCAGCTTGAACAGGATCTGAAGGTCCAACTCGCGTTCTACGGCTTTGCCTTTGTGATAGAAGATCCGCCAGGCTCCCTTGTCCTCTATGACATGCTTCAGATAGGCTAGGCGCGTGTGGGTTTCGGCATAGGTGCTTGCGGCGGTCCGGAAGAGATTGTTCTGCCGGAGATACGGCAAGACCAATTCGCGCACCCGCTCCGAGAAGATCATCTCGATATCGCTCACATGAGCCGTACTTGCGGTCCTGGCTTTGGCACCTTGTTCTTCCTTGAGCTGGATGTAGTAGTCGACGAGTTCTGGAAAAGCTTTGATTGTTGCTGCAGCGGCTTCCTCCGCTGCGGCCTTTCGTGACGTGCGGCGGGTTGGTGTCTCGCTCAGGCACTTGTAGAAGTAGTTCTGAACGGCGGCCCGGAGTTGTTGATCTGGAATGGCGGCGGGAAGTTCCATAATACGGCTCAGCATATCGTGACGGTTGATCCAGGTACTGTCGCGGGTGAGGATGTCCTTGGGCGTCAGGATAACATGCTGACCGTTAAATACGGGAAGCTGGAACACGCGGCGTTCCCACATCTCGGTGTGCGGATTGAAGACCCCCTTGTGGACCGAGACGCGCCGAAGCCTGTCCGCTGCGATGTGTTCAACAGCAAGGCGCTCGGTAAATTCACAGAGGAAGCCCAGGATGAGGTTAGTCACCATGTCGCTGATGGTGTCGCGGCCCACGCCGTTGCGAAGCAACCCGATCTTCTCGAGGTGACACGATCTGGTCTTTGCCCCCTTGCTGGGAGGAGTCAGGATGAGTTCAAGGCTCTGATGCAGCTGGCGTGCAAAGGCCAGACCGAGCCCCGATCCCTGGTTGCTGGAGATCGAGAAGCCCAGCCAGTTCTCGCGGATCTCGGGAAAGCAATACCACAGCCGCAGTTCGGCATCCGAGGATGCATGGCCGGTCGATTTTGCTCGCAGGAAGCGCAGATAGTCGATCATGTTGTCGTGAAGCGCACGGTACGCGGGCTTATCGCTGTGGAACAGCAGGAAAGGATCGATGAACAGTGGCAGGTCATTGATGAGCGAGACGTCGAAGGCGCCGTACTCCGCCATGACTTCACGTTCGACGCCGAAGACGTCGCTGAAGAACGGCCCAGGGCATAATGAAGGAGGAGGCGACAGAACAAATGTTCTCTGGTCTATGCCGTCAGGTTGGCCGAACAGTCCTTCGGCACGCGCGTGTGCCGGGTTTGATTTCTCTAGTCCGGAAGGGCTTTGCATATGATCGCTCTGATTCTGAACTCGTGGTTGATCTCATTGCGGATGATGTCGCGAATGTTGGGATCCTTCTCGGCCTTGAAGTCCTGCCAATATTCGGCAATGGCCTCGTCACACTCGCGTTTGCGCGCCTTGAGCTTTTCCCATTTGGGGATGTCCTCCTTGCAGAAGGGTCCAGTGATCCGGATCTCCCCGGTGTTGAAGTTGATACGGATGTCGTCGGGATGCGGAATGGGCTGGGGAACGGGTAGCCCGCGTCTGTGACAGTGTTCGATTTCGCGCTCCCAGTCACATTTGTATGCAATCGCTTCCTGCAAGTAGGCATCATAGCTGGCCTTGTTCTGATCCTCGACGACCTTGACCATCTGGGTGAAGTGCATGGCAGCCCGGTTATTGCCCTTGGCGGCATTGACGGCAACTGCGCGGACAATGGCCTTGGCCATGGGGACCGAGACATTCTTCTCGCCGTCTCGGACCTTGATGTTGCGGTAGGCTTCTTCGAGAATGATCGACTTGAGGCGCTCGTCATTGAGCGCAGGGCGCTTGTTCTTTGCACCCTTGGGCCGGCCCTTCGGATTGCCGGAATGACCCGGCCGGAACTGGCTGTCAATTGGCGGCTTGCCAAAACCCACGTCATAGTCGCGTGGCCCGGCAAGCCGGTGACGTCGTTTGGGGGGATCATCTCCATCGCGTGCACCTGCCATGGCGGTCAGACCCAGTGAAGAGATAGCGGAGGTTGGGTGGCAACAGCGGATGCTGGTTGCTGTGGATCGGTTCCTGCGTGTGCTGCCAGCTCTCGTGGTTCCTCCACAACCCTTGCCGGTTTATCGGGCGCACCAGCCCCTGTGTCGGCAGACATCCCTGAGATGGGCGGGCGCAGCGAGGAAGGCAGGTCCATGCCGGATGTCAGGACGTGCGGCCGTTCGCTGATCCTGCCACGTTCGACGTCATCAAACTTCCGCCCGGTTTCCTCGAGGATCGAGTCATCCTTGGCATAGACCTGCCAGCGGCGGATGATACGGTCGCAGTAGAGCGGATCGAGTTCACAGAGAAAGCCGCGCCTGCCGGTCTTGTGAGCCGCAATCAGCGTCGAGCCCGAGCCGCCGAAGAGATCGAGCACAATGCCGTTGCGGTTTGAGACATCCTTGATAGCATCGGCAATCATGGCAACCGGCTTCACCGTCGGATGCAGCTGGATCTCCGCGTTGCGGTTGCTTCCAAAGCTGTTCATGCCCTTGTAGCACCAGACATTGGTCCGGTAGCGGCCGTGCTGGCCAAGCTCGAAGCTGTTGATATGCGGTGCTGTTCCATTCTTGAAGGCGAAAATCAGCTCATGGCGGGAGCGGTAGAAGGTGCCCATGCCACCAGTGCCCTTGTCCCAGACAATGAGGTTCTTGAGTTCGGAATAAACATTTGATCCCGCCTCCTGCACCTCGGCCAGATGCCGCCAGTCCATGCAGACATAGTGGATCGAGCCATCGGCACTGTGGTTCGACAGATTGTGGAATGCTGTCTTGAGGAATGCCGTGAACTGCGCCATGCTCATCTCGCCCGAGGCAAAGGCGAACTCGCGGTGCTGCGTCTTCCCCAGGCCCGAGACGTGGCCGGCGATGGGCACGTTGTAGGGCGGATCGGTGAACACCATCTGGGCCGCCTCGCCGGCCATCAGGGCTGCAACGACCTCCGGCGATAAAGCGTCGCCGCACACCAGCCGGTGCTTGCCCAACAGCCACACATCGCCTGGCTGGGTGACGGCAGGCCCTTCGCCCAACAGTGGCAGGACTTCATACCTGGGAGAGACGGGGTCCTCGACAGCAAGACCCTCGATCAACCCGTCGACTTCGGCAATGGTGAAGCCGGTGAGGCCGATGTCAAAAGAGGGATCAAGGATGGCGAGTTCCTGGAGCTCCAGGCCAAGAAGCTCTTCATCCCACCCGGCATTCAGGGCCAGTTTGTTGTCGGCGAGAACATAGGCCTTCTTCTGGGCCGGTGTCATGTTGTCCAGCCGCACGCAGGGCACCCTGGTCAGGCCGAGAAGCTTTGCCGCCGCCACCCGGCCATGGCCAGCGAGGATCATGGAACTCTTGTCGATGAGGATGGGATTGGTGAAGCCGAAGCTCTCGATCGAGTCGGCGATCTGCCGGATCTGCTTCCGGCTGTGGGTGCGCGCATTGCGGGGATATGGTGTCAAAGCCCCCAAAGGCAGGTATTCGAGTTCAAGGTCGTCCATGGGCAAACGTCTTCCCTTCTCTGTTCGTCACCTCACTCCCTGCCAGGTTATTGTGAGCACCGCCGGTCCTGGTCAGCCGGAGGGCCTATTTTGTTCGACTTTCGTACCTGAAATGTCCGTCAAACGCAAGATGCTGTGGCCGCTATTCCGAGATGCCCACAACCTATAGAGAATCCGCTGCAGTGGAGGCTCATCTGACCCATCCCTGATCCGGCTTTAAACTTCCCTGATCCGCACTCGCGATACCCTGTTCAGCTGACTTAAATACGCTGTTCCTGGAGAGCAGGGAATTCGCCCACAACCAATTGAAAATACGGGGCGATTCAGGTTGGATTTGGTCCCCTCACCGCCAAAATCGCCGGTATTCCCTGTTAATTCCCTGTAAACAGGCAAAAACTACCAGAGACAGGTTCGCAGCAGTTCGAATCCACCGCCAGTTCTCACCCGTTGAAAATTCTCCGCTCGCGGAGCGGCGCTCAAAATCCCCAATAAACGCTCGGTCCGCCCGAATATCTCTGCACTGCCGGGCCGGTCCAGAACCTCGATTTCCGTTCTCTATGCGCCAAATTCTCTCAACCTCTGGACTGGGCGATTTTAGTACGGACTTTGCAAGCTCCTGATTTAACGAAGTTTTTTGATCTACCTGACTACGTACATTTCGCACCCTGTGTCGGACTTCGCGAGAGACCCGTATCGAACCGCATCGTTGATCGAATTGAGATTTTTAAGGCGCCAAGTACGGACTGAGTGGGATCATCATACAGACAAGCGCAGCCCGACCCCTAGGCGCTGCCGCACTTGCTCATAAATTTCCACCACTCCCGGCATCGTTAATGTGACTGCCAACCCGAAAGGAACAGACTCATCGATTGCCTGGCCTTGATCAGGGTCACGCTGCACGGTGAGCTGAAGCGTCATTTCAGGTCCGACTGCCGGGGCTCGGTCGCCGCTCCAACAGCGCGTGAAGATTGTGCCACGGTTCGTCTGGTTGCCGTCCGGCTGGTTGCCATGAGCTTTGACGGCCAAGGCAGTAAGTTCCTCAGGTTCCAGGAGCTTAAGTCGTACAGAACGATAGCTTTTACGGCCCGGCGCTGTGGGCGTGAACCATGCAAGCGTTGCAGACACGGCATGCGGGCGGGCCTGCCCTCCGATGACTGTAGGGACCGGCACAGCTACGATGGCGATCTTGTTGGGCTGAAGCAAGCCTGTCGCCCAAAATGTTGCGCGATCCACGGCACATCCTACTGCGTCCTCGGCGTCAACCATTCCATATCCCAAGAACCGACGGATGTTGTCTTTTTGTCGAGCGTGGTATCTCCCGCCGGGCGGGCCCAAGGTCCCGCGGATAAGATTGGTAGATTCGTTCGGCCATTTCGCTGGATGCGCAATTAGCGCTTTCAATAACACGGCGCGTTGAACGTGGGTGAGTTGTCGAAAGGCATCGCCGCAGAACGCCTCGAGTGCGTCGTGGATACGATGGGCCGTTCGTGATGCCAGCGCGGCCGCAGCACTGGTGCCACTGGTGTAACCATCTAGATTTTCGCGGCCGCCACGGGGTGGCGCGGCGACGCGGAGACCAGCAGCCCGTGAAGGGCCGGCTGGTCTAACTTCGATGTGCACATCGTTTCGCCAGAGACGCAGGTGTTCGCGCGCGCCGGGCATAAGCAAATCCGGTTTCACCGATAATGCAAAGCCCGGGCCGAGCGCGCTGGACGGATTAGGCATGCGTAGTTCACCAAAAGGATCGACATTGATCCGGGCGGCCGCACGATTTGCGGGAGACACAGAATCCTCGTTGCATGCACCTACGGTGAGCCCGTTCACTGTTTCTGCAGGTGAAAACAAGCGACGATCCCCTGCGATCGCACCCAAGGCTTTAAGAGTTTCAGTGGCGCGGTGGTCCGCTGCAGCGTCCTCGTAGAGATTGTGGCTGGCGAATGCCTCGACGGCGAACGGATCGGTGCAATTTCCGGCGCTCACGACAAAGAGCAGGCCGAAGCGATAGGCAAGTCGGTCGAGTAGCCGCGCCCACGCGGAGAGCTGTCCATGAAAAGGACGGCGTGGATTGCCCAGCGATAAGTTGATGATCAGAACACTAGGGGCCGTCGCTTCCAAGCCTTCTCTCATGGCAAGCACGGCGGCATAGATAACGTCGACAATGAGCCTATCAGGTGGGAAACCGTCCTTCGCGCCAAGGACCGGCACGACGTGGATGCGTCGAGGCAACGGTTCTTCCAGTCGATTGCGGTCGCCATGCACAATGAGGGACGCCATCGCCGTACCGTGCGCGCGATCGGCAACAGGTGCATTCGGCTCAAGACCAAACTGATCGTCCACAACTAAATGCGCAGCAAGCAAGTGATGCGCAGCGACGGGTACGCCGTCCAGCAGCGCTAAGATCGGATCACCCAGCGCGTCGGCGGGTGAAGGAACTTCGCCCTCGTTGTCTTCTGCGATCTCGATACCGCTTGCTATGCTCTGTGGGCGGATATTCATCACAGGCTCAAGTCCGGCGATACTGTTGGGTAAGCGAGCGATGATCCGACGCACCGCGCGAACTGGCAAATCGACCAGTAGGGCGTGATAGGCGATGTCGTCAATTCGGCACGAAGAAATAATACTTCCGCCCTGGGCGGAGATGGCAGTTCGAAGCTCGGATTCACACTCGGCGCCGATACCGGCGTTGGCGCGATATACGAGCTCGATTTCGAGCCGCACTGGGTCGTTCTCGCCCAAACCGAGGATGTTTTCGCTTAGGATGTCGGACTCTGCGGGCTGAACACGGTCCTCTGGCCCCCAGAGTCGTAGGTCGCGCAATTGTGCAAATACATCTCGCCACGGCGTTTCTCCGCGAACTAGCTGACCAAGCAGCCAGCGCCGCCAGAGGGACTCAAGGTCACGGAGCGCCCTAACGTCGGGCACCATCAGATAAGCAACAGGTGCCTTATCATCCTGGTCTGCTTCGAGTTCTTCCTCGTCGATCAGTTCCAGACCAGGCACATTCCGCACGGCAGTAGAGAACGCGCCGATCGATCCGCGAACTTCAAAAACGAGAAGGCGCTCAGGAGCCAGTGCAGTAGGATCCGTCCTGAGCTCAAGACCAGTCGGATCGCGGTTGAGGACCTCAGCGAGTCGGTTGAACTTAGATGAAAACGCGCCCGTCTGACGGTTCTGAGGAAATCCGCTAGGCTTCGGTATCGGTCTTTGTTTTCCGACGGGACGGTCTTGCTCTGGCCGAGGCATCAACCTCAGCAGCGGTTTGTCTGGATCGCTCGCCATTTAACGCCTCTGGCCGGACACGGGACGACCAGAGTTCCAATTCTGTGCCAACTGCGTCATCAATGTCGACTTCTCCCAGACCCAATATTTGCCGTCGCCGGACATTCTGACAAAAGTCAAGCGCCTCGGCATAACTGACAGCGCCGAGCCTTCCACTGATCTTCTGAATAGGAAGGCTCGGCGTGGCAGGCCAACCAGAAAAGATTCGGTCTAAAAAAATTTCGACGTCTTTGCGACCAGGGGCCGGAAATGCCAACCGGATCTGAAAACGGCGCCAAACCGCGCGATCGAGCAGTTCAGCGTGATTGCTGGCAGCGATGACGATGACGTAGCTCGGCAACTGATCAAGCTGCATCAGCAAGAATGACACGACTCGCTTGATTTCTCCCGTCTCATGCGTGTCGCCGCGTTCTTTGCCGATGGCGTCGAACTCATCAAAGAAAAGTACGCAGGGCTGAGTCCGTATGTAATCGAACAACTTGCGAAGGCGAGCGTTGGTCTCGCCAAGGTAGCTTCCGATCAACGCATCGTACCGCACTACAAAGAAGGGTAGAGCTAAGGCTTCAGCAACCCCTTCAGCGTAGGAGGTCTTTCCATTGCCTGGGGGGCCAGAGAGCAGGACCCGATGGCGCGGCTCGAAGCCATGTGCCCTGAGTACGTCGGCACGAACGTGCTCTTCTACAAGCTGGCGTCCATTTTGCCGCACGGGCAATGTCAGAATCAGGTCGTCGAGTCGGGTCCGCGGTTCAACCTCGAAGATTGCGTCACGTCCCGATCCGGCGTCGATAGCGGTAGACGTAGTGAAAGGCGGGGGAGTGACGGCGACCGCCGAGATTGCGCGTTGTAGCCGATCGGCTAGGATGTGGTGGTTTTTTGCACGCTCATCGGCTGCCAGCGCTTCGGCGGTTGACCTTAAGGTTTCCCGATCGCCGGCGGCCGCCGCACGTACAAGGGAAACTAGGAGATCACTGCGAGCCATAACGGTTCAAATGCGAGCCACAATTGCGAACGAACTCCAAAATCATAGCTGCTAGTTCGGTGTTTGTCGCCAACATTTACAGCGCCTCATGGTGCCGCTGCTGCTGTCATATCCGCGCAAGGAGACGTTTTCACGCAGGTCCTCCCGCTCATTGTCCTCACGCTGCTTCTGAAAGGTCGCAACACGGATGCGCTATCAGTCGACGCTCAAGGGCTAGTCGGCTCCTTTCATGGCTGCTGCAGGCGCTCGCCCTCGAAATGGCTAGCCAATATCATCTTCCCGAATTTTCCCGATTTTCGAAACATTTCGCCAAAGGCAACTCACGACTGGCACATGACTGACGAAATTCTGACGATCCGGGAGGTGGCTGAACTCCTCAACAACAATGAGAAGACCGCCAACAACCCTACCTCAGCCGACAAGATTGCTGGCTTCAAGACCCGCCGTGATCGAGCCGCCGGCAGGCGAGCCGCGCAAATTCCATTTCGACGGCGGCAGGTCGAAGTTGGAGCCCCTCTGGCCCACGAGCTAGCTCCGAACGGCAAACAGCTTCGCGTCGTCAAATAGACTTACTACGCCGCCCGATTTTTGCGCTCTTTTTTGGCTGGGCCGAACGAAAATTGGCGGTGCCCGGTATTGCAAAGGACTTTTGCTCCTCCCACTCCACCGGAAATGGCTTCAGCAGTGTTTCCATATGCAGATCCATCGGCTGCCTCCCGCCTAGGATTGCCTCCACGATATCCGGTGCGAGCAGAGTGAGTCGTAGAACTCGGCAAACGAAGGACTCGTTGATCTTCTCGGCAGCAGCCAGCTCTGCGACAGATGCGAATTCTCCGTTTTCCAGCATGCGCTTCCACCGATAGGCCCGGGCGATAGCCTTGACCATGCTGTTATCTACGCGGGGACGCGACACCGGCCAGTTCGCACCTTCCGGGGCGATGACCAGCTTCCGTCCCCCGCGCTTCTTGATGGCAAAGGACACGCGTATGGTCAGCGTGCGGCGGTCCTTGGAGATTGTGGCGCTTCCAGTCATGCAGCCTTCCGTTCGCCGATGCCTGCAACCTCATGATATAGCCCCTTCAGACCATCCACGCGTAGTTTGATGTCGACTCCATCCATACCGACATCAACTCTTTGAACGAGAAGCTGGACGATGCGCGCTTGCTCGGCAGGGAACAATCCGTCCCACAGGGGATCGAGGCAGGTCAGGGCCTCGCGGACTTCGGCCTCGCCGATGTCGCCGTCTTTTGCGCGTGCGGCCTTCCATGTGCCTGCCACGATTTCGGGGTGCCGGAGTATAGAGTGCAGCTGGTCAATGACCGCCGTTTCAATCTCCGCAGCAGGCACCCGGCCAATGGGGCAGGACCCGGCACCGTGCCGCAGTATTGTCTGGCTCACGTAATACCGATAGAGCCTACCGCCCTTGCGGGTGTGAGTGGGCGAGAAGGCAGCACCATCCGGGCCGAACAGCAGACCCTTGAGCAATGCAGGGGTTTCCGCCCGCGTGCGGCAGGCGCGGACTCTCGGGCTCTCGGTCAGGATGGCATGGACCTTGTCCCATGTGCCCCGGTCGATGATGGCTGCATGCAAGCCGGGGTAGCTGGTGCCCTTGTGGACGGCCTCGCCGATATAAGCGCGGTTGTTCAGCAAACGGTATAAGAAGCCCTTGGTGACGGGTTGGCGCTTCTTCGTGGTGATGTTGCGGGATTTGAGATCCCTGACCAGCCGGGTACCCGATCCGATCTCAACGAAGCGGGCGAAGATCCAGCGGACATCCGCGGCTTCCGTCTGGTTGACCATCAGCTTGCGGTCCTTGACGTCATAACCGAGTGGCGGAACGCCTCCCATCCACATACCCTTGCGGCGCGAGGCGGCGATCTTGTCGCGGATACGCTCGCCCGTCACCTCGCGTTCGAACTGGGCGAAAGACAGGAGGATGTTCAGAGTGAGACGTCCCATCGAGGTGGTGGTGTTGAACGACTGGGTCACGCTGACGAAGGTCACCTCGTTCCGATCAAACACATCGACCAGCTTCGAGAAGTCCATGAGCGAGCGCGACAGACGGTCGATCTTGTAGACGACCACCACGTCGACCATCCCGTCGTCGATATCGGACAGCAATCGTTTGAGGGCAGGGCGTTCCAGCGTGCCACCCGAGATTCCACCATCATCATATTGGTCGCGGACCAGTATCCAGCCCTCGGAGCGCTGGCTGGCGATGTAGGCCTCGCAGGACTCGCGCTGGGCATGCAAGCTGTTGAACTCCTGCTCAAGGCCTTCCTCGGAGGATTTCCGGGTATAAACGGCGCAGCGGAGCTTGCGGATCGTCTTCGACAGCTCTGGAGGTTTGGTCATGCGGCCCTTCGGTAATTTTTGAGACCGAAAAAGGTCCAACCGTTCCAGCGCGTTCCAGTGATGGCGCGGGCAATCGCCGACAGCGACTGGTAGGGCCGCCCTTGCCACTCGTAGCCGTCCGCCAGCACCGTCACAACCTGCTCGACGCCCTGATACTCGCGGATCAACCGGGTTCCGGCGATGGGCTTGAGATCGGCGCGGATGCGGCGGGTGGAGATGTTGCCGCCGTCCAGCTGCTCGCCCAGCGCCTGTAGCCTCTTGACCGTCTCTGCCTTCAGGCCGCCATAGACCAGTTCCTGGATACGGTAGGCGAGGCGGCTTTCGAGGAACCGGCGATTGTAGGGCGGCGGCTCGGCGGAGAAGAGATCGCGCCACTGGCTCTTCAACTCGGGCGTCGGCATGGACTTCAATGCCGCGATTCTCGCCAGAACAGTGTCGATCATTCCCGTGCTCCCCTAAGATTCTCTTGGGGTTCATGACCGCTCCGGTGGCCGGTATAGTCCAGAGAACTTTCTCCTGCGCCGATCCTGAACCGACTTGACTGGCGGGCCCTTCCATGGCGACGGCGAAGCCGCAGGATGCCGGCGGCCACGATTTCCGCCACTTCGGCAAGGCGCTCGGAGGACGTCAATTGATTGGCTGGGATGGGGTTCACTGGGGTCACCGAAGAATATTCCCATGATCGCCCCGCTATCCGAAAAGTTACAGAAAAATCAGTCTCTTGACGTAACCGATCGAAAACAAAAGCAATCGAGCGCAATGAAGCGCGGACGTAAATCAGGTTATTTATGCCCGACGCCTTGGCCAAAATGCCGAATCAGCACCGTAAGCGGTAAATTGTCCCCACGAATGGGGATCAGCATGAATACGAAAAGCACGGCGAGGTCGCCACTTAAGGACGGTGTCACAACAAAAGTCATCGATCGTTTTCCTGTCCGTCTGCCACGACGAATTCCGAATTGGGTCATGGAGCGATATCGCGCCGCGGTATTTGAATTGAAGAAACTCGACGATGGCAGCGGCAAATACTGGTTTTTTTTCTGGGATTGCATAGCAAGCGCCGAGACCGCCAGAGCGTGGAAAAGGGCGTTCGCCGATGGCGTTGTGGATCCAGACGAAGAAATCAGAAGGAAAGACTCAAAATATCTGGTCTCGACCAAGGCCACTGCCAATGCTGCCCGCCGCCTAGCGTGCAATTTCGAACAGTTTCCTCAGCAGAATGTGATGGCGGTTGCGAGTGCCTTGTTGAGGTTGAAGGACAATGGCGAGATTCCTCCACTCCGAGCTAGGTCGGGCGATTTCAACGACCCTGAAGAGACAGACTCCGATTATACTAGAGAAATCCAGCCAGCGGCAATCGCGCGGCTATTGAGGTACTTTGCTGACATTGTGGAACAAGAGCCAATCGCAAAGAGGGGGAATTTCCAACATCGCTATCGCTTCGGCGCGGTCGGCTATGACAAACCTATCGACTCGAAGTCACGGGGACCGGACAAATTTGTCACCAGCTTGCTCTTTGAGGCCGTCTATTTCTCGAGAATATTCACTTCGGCGAAAAAAATCCGCCCGGGTGCCGGGGAATCAATGCCAGATACCGGCGACCCCCACTGGGCGCTCGCAGTAGCACTCGTCAGTGGGGCGCTTGGTGAAGATCTTGAAGAAAAAGCTGCACAAGACAGAATGTTGCTTCTCATGCGTGGGGAGAACAAGCTTACTTGGTGGGGATGGCGTGACCCCCCTTGCAAATACATTGATACACCGAATTTCGAGGATTGGTTCTAAGTTTTCCTTCTAATCATCGGGTGTCAGAAGTTCGCTTTCGCTGTACCGGTTTCCGCAGATGTTCGCAACATCACTCAGGAGACCGAAGTGCCTTATTTAACCCAAGTTGACCTTGCGCGCCGCTGGCATATTAGCGCGAGAACACTCGAAAGATGGCGGTGGATCAAGATTGGTCCCAGCTATCTCAAAATTGGCGGCCGTGTTCTCTACCGTTTGGCGGACATTGAAGCGCACGAGGCTTCCAACATCCACTTGTCCCGCTAGGGACTGAAGCTCCGCTCGGACCAAAAGACTGTGCCACTTAGGGCAGTCCCGACGCTAACGAACAGCAAATCATAACCACCCCATCTCCATCCCCGGCATCGCGAGGATCGAGTGGACGGAAATTGATCTTCCCCCCAATTCGTCGACGCTTCATCGTTCTAGGAAATGGCAAATGTCCCCCGTTGCCCCTTACGAGCCTAGCCCCATAAAACGCCACCGCAGCACTTCTCTTGAGATGTCGATGTTGCAAGCGGCGCTCTATAGCATCGTGCAGATCCAGCAGCCGATGACCGTCCGTCAGACCTACTATAGGGCCACGGTGGCGGGACTGATCGAGAAGACGGAAGGCGGCTACAAGAAGGTCCAGCGTATCCTCGCAGACATGCGGCGGGCGGGCCGAATGCCCTATGCATGGCTTACCGACTCTTCGCGCCCGGTCTACCGGAGTGATAGTTTCGATGGCCCTGAGGAAGCAGCGGCAGCGACCGCACGCTTTTACCGAAAGGCGCTCTGGGCTAACACGAATTGCCGCGTCGAAATCTGGTTGGAAAAGGACGCACTTTCCGGCGTTATCTACCCGGTCACGGACGACTACGATGTCAGCCTTTTTGTGTCGCGCGGTTTCGCAAGTCTCTCCTTCCTTCATTCCGCCGCCCAACAGATTACGGCTTCGGCCAAGCCCATCTACATCTATCATCTCGGAGACCGTGATCCTTCCGGTGTCATGGCCGGCGACAAGATTGAAAGTACGCTTCGCAAGCTGGCACCTGGCGCAGAAATTCATTTCATCCGGTTGGCTGTCACTGAGCACCAAGTGATTGACATGCGCCTGCCGTCTCGTCCGACCAAAGACAGCACCCATGCAAGAGGTTGGGAAGGCGACAGCGTCGAACTCGACGCCATCGAACCTGACGCGCTTCGTGCCATCGTTCGGGAAGCTATAGAACGGCATTTGCCAGCCAAGGAATGGCAAATCCTGAAAATTGCCGAGTCCAGTGAGCGTGACATCCTCCTGCGCTGGTCGGGTCTTCACCAATGACGGCGCGGCTCCAGAACCTCGAAGTCGAGCAGGCCCTGCTTGGCGCTGTATTGACCGACAATTCCAACCTGGCGCATGTCGGCAGTCTCGGCCCACAGCACTTCGCCGAGCCATTGCATGCCCGTCTGTTCGAAGCCGCCGCTATCATGATTCGGGCCGGCAAGCTTGCATCGATGATTACTCTCAAGATGGCTTTTGACTCTGACACCACCTTGCGGGAAATCGGGGGCACTAAATACCTCGCCCAGCTAGCGGCCGTAGCTGGGCCGTCCATTGGCGTTCAGACTTACGCCGCCGCCATTCGAGATCTCGCTGATCGCCGAGCTGCTATCATAGTCTCGAATGAATTGGCGGCCCGAGCGACGGAGGTAGCGGGAAACAATTTTCGTCAAGATCTAGCCGGCGGTATCGCCAGGCTTGAGCACCTGTTTGACGGTGCCAGGGAGCGCAAAACGCAGTTCGGACTTGACGAAGCCGCGGCGGGTTCTCTCGCCAGACTTGACCAGAGGAGCTCCGGCACGGCCGATCCGAATACAATTTCCACCGGCTTTCGGAGCCTGGACGACATGATTGGTGGCTTCCGCCGTGGTGAATACATCGTGATCGGTGCAAGGCCATCCGTAGGAAAGACCGCTGTTGGCGTACAGATCGCCGCGAACACGGCGCGGGCGGGGCTTGGCGTGGTCTATTTCTCGTTGGAAATGCCGGTCGCACTTATCACGCCGCGGTTCCTTTCCAGCCATGTGTCGGGCTCCGGGGGGCCACAGATCGCGTACCAGCGTTTGCTGCATGGTGATGTATCTCCCGAGGAGACAAAATCTCTCCGGTCTGCGGCTGACACATTCAAGGCATGGTCACTCACCATCGACGACGATGCGGGTTTGACCACTACTGAAGTCGAAGCCCGTTGCCGTGTCATTGCTTCCCACTTAACGGCAAAGGGCAAAAGCCTCGACCTCATAGTTATCGACCACATTCACAAGATGAGGCACCCCGGATCGCATTCGCGGGTGGCGGAATATTCTGAAATCTCGGCAGGCCTTGCCGAAGCGGCCAAACGCTTGAATTGTCCTCTCGTGGCGTTGGCGCAATTGAACCGTGCGGTCGAAGGTCGCGATGACAAGCGCCCTTGCCTGGCCGACCTGCGCGAATCCGGCGCCATCGAGCAGGATGCCGATACCGTCGCGTTCTTGTACAGGTCTGCCTACTATCTCGACCGGCAACGGTGCCGCGAACCGCAAGCCGAAGCCAATAGACTCCGTGATCTGGATGCCGACGGCAACCACCTTGAGTTCATCATTGCAAAACAGCGCTCCGGGCCAATCGGCACCGTCGATCTATGGTGTGATATGGCGACGAACGTGGTGAAGGACTCAATGGAATTCATGACATCGGGAAAGCCGCATGATCATCCGGCGTAAGGTTAACAGCAACTACACGGTGGTGCCGAATGCGCCCGTCAACGACGAGCGTTTGACCTTTGAGGGCCTCGGTTTGTTGACCTACCTGCTGAGTCGTCCAGACCATTGGAGAGTTCATCTCAATCAGTTACGAGCTCGAGGTCACGTAGGTAAAGATAAAATTCAAAGTCTCGTGCGCGAATTGATATCGTGTGGCTACGTTCTGAGGTTGCATCAGCGCGACCAAATCACCAACCGCTTTAAATATCATGAGTACGTCGTCTATGACGAACCTCAGTCGCAAAGTAATGGACAGCGGCTTTCGGAAGCGTCGGTCGGGGAGGAACTTGAAACAAATGACCCACAACCAGGAAAGCCGCAGCCGGAAAAGCCGGCGCCGGAAAACGCGGCCGCTCTAGTAAGTACTGAATATAGCAATACACTTCGTGAGAGTTCCGCTTCAAGCGAAGCGGGCGCTGACGCGCCTACGGTATCGGCAAAAGTATGGAGGGAAGGTCGAGAACTTCTAAATCAGTCACTGTCGAGATCGAATCCTTCGATCATCGGAAAATGGTTGAAGCAGACGCCGGGTTCCGAAGCCAAGGAAAAGCTCCTTGCCATCATCCGCGAGGCTGTCGGCACAGGAACGGCTGATCCAATCGCGTACGTCACCCAGGCAGTCAACAAAGTCTTTCCGTCGCCACCCGATCCCCGGGAATTCACAACGGATATATGGAAGCGAAATATCCAGGCCGCCACCTCTACGGGCGCATGGGAGGCCGCCTGGGGACCAGCTCCTGGAGCCCATGGATGCCTCGTGCCGGTCAACCTGGTCACGCCGAACGTGAAAGTGGCGATAGCTCGTGGACCCAGGTCTTAAGTGCGCTGGAGTGTGGGTAACCACCTCTGTTCGCCGCGGCGAAGCAGGGATTTACCTACGTTGGGAGACGGATCGAAACCAGCAGGGCTAAGGTCGCCGATATGAAACGACGCCCATTGCCTAGGTCCCACGCGCCATCATCAGCAATACCAGCAATAGGAGGGGTCAAGGTGCCTCAACTGTTGCGAGAACCAGAGCGACTTCGCGCAGTCATCTCCACTGGCATGTTTCCATTTGCGCAATAGAGCGAAGTCATTCGAAACAATGTCGTGCTTACATCAGAGACATAGTTTGATAATATTCATGTCGGTGATGCGAGCTTAGTTGACGCAATGTTGTGAAGGCGCGGTTGGGGGTAGGGGGGTCAAAACTCTGGGAAGAATGGGAACCCCACCGCTCTGGGCCTCACGCACAGAATTTTTCGTGCGCCTGAAACGCAACTACTCCGTCGAGTTTTTACCCTCTATCAAAAAGGCAGCCGGTAATGACATCCAAAGAACTGCGCATTGACTGGTGGCCGATTGATCGCCTGAAACCCTATCCGGGTAATCCGCGACGAATTCCGGCAAGTGCCGTGGAAAAGGTCGCAGGCTCGATCGCGGAATTTGGATGGCGGCAGCCGATCGTCGTGGACGACCACGACGTCATATTGGCGGGCCATACGCGGCGTCTTGCGGCGCTGAAGATCGGGGCTGGGCAGGTACCCGTCCATGTCGCGCGCGGCCTCAGTGCAGAACAGGCAAGGGCATTTCGGCTGGCGGACAATCGGTCCCATGAAGAAAGCGACTGGGATCTGTCAAGTCTCAGTCTTGAACTCGAAAGCCTTAGGGAGGCAGGTATCAATTTGGAGATTACGGGATTTTCGCTCGTCGAGCTGTCGAAGTTGCTCGGTTACGCCGGTGGCCCTGTGGACCCCGAAGCAGTGCCACCTGTTCCAGAGAATCCAGTCTCCCAGCCAGGCGACGTCTGGCTCCTCGGTGATCATCGCCTGATGTGTGGGGATAGCACAAAAGGGGAGAGTGTTGCCAAGCTGCAAAATGGTGAAATGCCCCATCTGATGGTCACTGATCCGCCGTATGGCGTTGCATACGATCCAGTATGGCGCAATGAGGCGGGCGCCTCAGCTACTCGACGGACCGGCAAGGTGCTCAACGATCACCGCGCCGACTGGCGAGAAGCCTGGGCCCTGTTTTCGGGCAACGTCGCCAATGTCTGGCACGGCGCGCTGCATGCAGCCACTGTTGCAGAAAGCTTAGTCGCCTGCGGCTTTGCCATTCGTTCTCAGATTGTCTGGGCCAAGGACCGCTTGGTCCTGAGCCGCGGTGACTACCATTGGCAGCACGAACCCTGTTGGTATGCGGTCCGCGAGAAGGCCACGGGCCATTGGTCCGGCGACCGTACCCAGACGACCCTGTGGGAAATTGCAAGCCGGGATCAGGATGCCGCTACCGAGCACAGCACCCAGAAGCCGGTGGAGTGTATGCGCCGTCCCATGGAGAACAATTCGAAGCCCGGAGATGCGGTTTATGAGCCGTTTTGCGGTTCTGGAACCAGCGTAATTGCCGCCGAACAGGCCGGCCGCCGATGTTTCGGCATGGAACTGAATCCGGCCTACGTAGACATGGCAATCTTGCGCTGGCAGTCATTTGTCGGGAAGGTCGCCACGCACGCCACTACGGGGGAGAAGTTCCCAGAAATCGCAAGTCAGATGAAGCGCCAACATGACGCCACCTAAGGTTGGACAACGACGGAACGGGCGACCCAACTTTGAGGCAACAGCTTCTCAGCGGCAAATGGTGGAAGCAATGGCAGGTTGCGGAATCTCTGAGGTCGATATCGCGGCCGTAACAAACATCGCGCCGAAGACTTTGCGCAAGCATTTCCGGGTGGAACTCGACACGGGACACATCAAAGCGAACGCCAAAGTGGCCGGCAATCTTTATCGCATCGCAAACGGCAATGGTCGTGAAGCGGTAACTGCCGCCATATTTTGGCTGAAAACCAGGGCAGGCTGGTCGGAACCGGTCACACTTCGCCATTATCCGGTCGGAAGCAAAGAATTACAGATGCTCGCGGCCCAGACTGCGGGTGTAGGCACGGAATGGGGCAACGATCTAATTCCGGGTAGGTCATAAGTGCTTTCAATCCTTTGGCGACTTCTGGTTTAATTCCTGATGCCCAACCGTTGGCGGCAATACGCGCATCGTGTGACCGGCCCACAAGTGGCCGCCGTGGTGCAAGCGGTGCTGCGTGACGGTGAGGCGGCCAAAAAGATCTCGATCGCGGTGCCGCGAGCTCTGGTGGAGGGGTTGGGTTGTTGATTTCCACCCAAAACTGAGCCGGGGTTTTCACCGAGAAGTGAGCCACCTCTGATTATGGATTTCGGGTCATGCTGGGATCAAGGCATTGTTCGTCTCCTTCTTTTTCTTGGCTGCTGTTGCAGCAGCTGAGCTTGCCTTGAAGCTGAAGCTGTTGTTTCCGGTCTCCAGAATGTGGCAGCGGTGGGTGAGCCGATCGAGCAGCGCGGTGGTCATCTTGGCGTCGCCGAACACCGTGGCCCATTCGCTGAAGTGGTTAACTCCGACGGTTGGATAACGTCAGGATGATAATGGCAACGGCAACCGTGGCCCAGATTGGCGTCGGTGCACTCATCCAGTCGGCAACTAGGTGTTTAGTCCCGGCATTTGGTGGATTGGGTTGAGCTTGAATCTTTTTGGCTGTGAAGTCCAACATTTGCAGATGTATTCGTAGGGCGTGAGACCCTTCAGGGTTTTCAGACGGCGGCCGAAGTTGTAGGCGCTGAGGAAGTCGGCGAGATGTGTTTCGAACTGCCGATGGTTGTCATAGTGATAGCGCTTGACGGTGGCATCCTTGATGGTCCGGTTCATCCGCTCCACTTGTCCATTCGTCCACGGATGCTTGATTTTGGTCAGCCGGTGCTCGATGCCATTCTCTCGGCACCGCATATCGAACATGTGCGTGATGTAGCGCGCTGTTGGTCCATCGGCGTAGCGGGGTGGAAAGGTGAACTGGATGCCGTTGTCTGTCAGAACAGTGTGGATTCTGTAGGGAACGGCGTGGATCAGGGCGACAAGGAAGGCCGATGCAGATGTCCTGCCGGTCTTTCTGACCAACTGCACGAAGGCGAATTTTCTCGTGCGATCAATGGCGACATAGAGATAAAGCTTGCCTTCCGCGGTCTGGACTTCGGCAATGTCGATATGGAAGTAGCCAATTGGATAGGTTTTGAACTTCCTCTTATCGGCCTTGTCACCCACCACCTCCGGCAACCTCGAGATGCCGTGACGATGTAGGCAGCGGTGCAGGGAAGATCGCGTCAGATGCGGAATAGTAGCTTGCAGGGAATAAAGACAATCGTCGAGCGGAAGCAGTGTATGCCGCCGGAAGGCGA
>JANLTS010000457.1:0-16176 GCA_031363045.1 Hyphomicrobiales bacterium | reverse complement strand
ATCGAGCAGGTGGGCTCGCCACTTGACCTATACAACAAGCCCCAAACGCTGTTCGTGGCAGGTTTTATCGGTTCGCCAAAGATGAACACCATCGAAGGCCCGGAAGCCGCCACGCACAAGGCCCATACCATCGGCATTCGTCCCGAGCACATCAACATCGTGGCTGGCAAAGGCAAATGGAACGGCACCATCTTGTTGGCAGAACACCTGGGCTCCGACTCGTTCCTGCATGTCGATGCCGGTGATTTGGGCCGCCTTGTGGTACGTGCACCTGGCGAATTTTCCGGAAAACCTGGTGATGCGATTGCCTTGACGCCGGATATGGACCGCTTGCATCGCTTTGACAGCGCGGGCCTGGCCCTGGCCCGTGGCTGAGACGTTCGACTATATCATCGTCGGTGGCGGTTCTGCCGCCTGCGTCGCGGCCTGGCAGCTGGTGAAGACCAAGCGGGCAAAAGTCCTGATGCTGGAGCGCGGGCCTTCTAAACCATCGGGCATCGCGGCATTCTTCCTACCCATGCCCGCCGCCTGGATGAAAGGCATTCAGGGTAGTCCGGTCGTCGAGATGCACCAACCGGTGCCGCAGACGCATTTGAATGGCCGCGCTCCGGCGGTCGGACAGGCAGCGATCCTTGGCGGTGGCTCCTCCATCAACGCCATGGTCTACACCCGCGGCCAGCACGCGGTTTATGACCACTGGGATCGCTTTCTGGGCGGCGGCAGCGGCTGGTCCTTCGCGGATATGCTGCCGCATTTCCGCACCATGGAATGCAATCATCAGTTCAATGACGAATGGCACGGCATCGACGGGCCGTTGCATGTGTCGGGTGTAGGCACCACCTGCCAGCTGACCGAGGACTATATTCTTGCGGTACAAGGGGCGGGCATCCCGCTCAACCGGGATTTCAATGGCGCGCGGCAATCGGGCGTCGGCACCATGCAGTACACCACTTATCGTAACAGGCGCTGGAATGCGGTTGATGCCTTCCTCGCAGAGATCGGCAACGATGCAAATCTCACCGTGCGCACCGGCTGCACGGTGTCGCGCGTGGTGCTCGAAGGCCAGCGTTGCGTTGGCGTCGCCTATGTGAAAGACGGCACCGAGAACATTGCGCGCTGCGATGGCGATGTGCTGATGGCGGCGGGCAGCTACAACACGCCCAAAATCCTCATGCTGTCAGGTATCGGCCCCGCCGGTCACCTGGCGCAGATGGGCGTCAAGACGCTGCATGGACTCGACGGTGTCGGTGAAAACCTGCAGGACCATCACGAAGTGCCCGTCGTCTCGGCCACCAATGGTCACTTTGGTTATTATGGCGAGGACAAGGGCTGGCGCGCTCTGCGCAATGGTCTGCAATACCTGCTGTTTGGCACTGGTCCGGTCACCAGCGTCGGTGTCGAGGCCTGCACCTACATGGACCCGGATGGCAGCGACCGGCCATCGATCAAGTTGTACTGCGTGCCGTCGGTCTATCTCGACAACGATATCAAGGATGTGAAACGCCAGGACGGCGTGACGCTCAATGCCTGCCT
The DNA here is from genome assembly GCA_031363045.1 of Hyphomicrobiales bacterium. Taxonomy (GTDB): domain Bacteria; phylum Pseudomonadota; class Alphaproteobacteria; order Rhizobiales; family Aestuariivirgaceae; genus Aestuariivirga. The sequence goes on along the minus strand of JANLTS010000457.1, from coordinate 14,643 downwards.
GCTGCGGCCAAAGTCGCGCGGCACGGTGCGCTTAAGCTCCACCAACCCGCTCGACAAACCGGTGATCGACAACAATTATCTGGCTGAGCCAGACGACCTGCGGCTGGAAATCGCCGGTCTTCGCTTCGCGCGCGAGGTGTTGAAACAAAAGCCCTTGTCGGGCCGCATCACGGCTGAACTCATTCCGGGCAAGGATGTCACCGACGATGCCGGGCTCTCCGCCCATTGCCGCCGCACGGTGAAAACCAACTGGCATCCGGTCGGCACCTGCCGCATGGGGCCCGATGGCGATGCTGCGGCGGTGCTCGATTCAAAGCTCCGGGTGCGTGGGCTTGATGGCCTGCGGGTGATCGATGCGTCCGCCATGCCGTTTGTTCCCTCCGGCAATACCAATGCACCCACCATGGCATTGGCCAGCCGCGCGATGGCGTTTCTGACGTGAAAAAGAGGGGAATGACGTGAGACTGAGTAACAAGACGGCGATCATCACGGGCGGTGCGCGCGGCATTGGCGCGGCCCTGGCGGAAGGCTTTGCGCGCGAGGGAGCGCGCGTCTGTGTCGCCGATATCGAGTTTGGAGTTGCACAGGAAACCGCGGCGCGCATCGGCAATGGCGCCTATGCTTGCTATCTCGATGTCACCAAGCTGGACTCGATCAAGGCGTGCGTGTCCGAGGCAGAAACGCGCTTCGGCGGCATCGGCATACTTGTCAACAATGCAGCTATTTTCGACATGGCACCGATCGGCGAGATCACCGAGGCGAGCTACGACGCTGTCTTCAGTGTCAACGTGAGGGGCCTGCTGTTCATGCTGCAGGAAACGGCAGAGAGCATGAAGCGACGTGGCAAGGGCGGCAAGATCATCAACTTTGCCTCGCAAGCCGGGCGCCGTGGCGAACCGCTGGTGGCGGTCTATTGTGCCACCAAGGCGGCGGTTATTTCCATTACCCAGTCGGCGGGCCTCGGCCTCATCAAACATGGCATCAATGTCAACGGCATCGCACCCGGGGTCGTCGATACGCCGATGTGGGATGTGGTTGACCGCCAGTTCGCAAGATATGAGAACCGGCCAGTTGGCGAGAAGAAACGGCTGGTGGGCGAAAACGTTCCTTTTGGCCGCATGGGAAAGCCGGAGGACCACGTCGGCTGCGCAATCTTCCTGGCCAGTAGCGACAGCGATTACGTCGTCGCACAAACCTATAATGTGGACGGTGGCCAATGGATGAGTTGAATTCGCTATGACCAAACTTTCGCTTGCCACACTCGGCGTATTGCCAACGACCGTCGCCCTGCCGCGCTATGCCCGCAGCAGTCTCAGCGGCGGCATCGTGCATTTCGGCGTCGGCAATTTTCACCGCGCCCATCTCGGTGTCTATCTCGATGACCTGTTCAATCTGGGTGAAGCCCATGACTGGGCACTTATCGGCGCCGGCGTCATGCCATCCGATGCGAAGATGCGCGACAGCCTGTTGCCGCAGGATTATCTCAGCACTGTCGTCGAACAGGAAATGAACCTGAGCCAGGCGCGCATCACTGGCCCGATGATTGACTTCATCGCGCCAGGCGAAACCGCCGCCCTGCTCGAGCGACTTGCCGATCCGGCCATCCGGATTGTCTCGCTTACCGTTACCGAAGGCGGCTACATGATCGATCCGGCCACCGGGCGTTTCGATGCCAGGCATCCGGCCATCGTCAAGGATGCCGCCAATCCAACCGCACCCTCGAGCGTCTTCGGCCTCATCCTGCGTGGCCTGAGCGTGCGGCGGGACCTCAGCATTGCCCCCTACACCGTCATGTCGTGCGATAATGTTCCACACAATGGTGTGGTCACGCGCAACGCCATCGCCGGCCTTGCCCGGCTGATCGACCCGGCACTGGCGGACTGGGTCAGCGCCAATGTGACCTTCCCCAATGCCATGGTGGACCGCATCACACCGGCGACGTCGGATCGAGAGCGGGCCATCACGCGGGATCAATTCGGCATCGAGGACAATTGGCCAGTGTTCTGCGAGGAGTTCAAGCAATGGGTCATCGAGGACAACTTCTCGATGGGGCGGCCAGCTCTCGAAAAAGTCGGCGTGACCTTCGTCAAGGATGTGACGCCATACGAGAACATGAAGATCCGCATCCTCAACGGCGGCCACGCCGTTCTGGCTTATGCAGCGGGATTGCTCGATGTGCATTTCGTCCACGAGGCGATGGAACATCCGCTGGTCAAGGCGTTCTTCGAGAAGATCGAGATCGAGGAAATCGTGCCAACCGTGGCGCCGGTTCCCGACACAGACATTATGGATTACTATCGGCTGATCGTCAGGCGTTTTGCCAATCCGAAAATCGCCGATACAATCCGCCGTCTCTGCCTTGATGGTTCGAACCGGCAGCCGAAGTTCATCGTGCCGCCTGTGGCGGACCGCCTGAAGGTCGGCAAGAGCATAACGGGGTTGGCGCTTGAGTCGGCATTGTGGTGCCGCTATTGCCACGGCACCACCGAAAGCGGCCAGGTAATCGAACCCAATGACCCGAACTGGGACCGGCTGCAAAAGACCGCGCGCGCCGCCAAGGACGATCCATCGGTCTGGCTGGCCATGGACGACATATATGGCGACGTCGGCCGCAACCCGGTGTTTGCAAAGGCCTTCGATGCAGCACTCCGCCAGCTCTGGTCGATCGGCCCCACCCGCACGCTGCAGGCCTATGTGGGATCGGCTAAGTAAAGGCCCCGGCGCGGTGAACGTCCCTGCCGGCCAGCAGCGTCAGCAGCACTTGCGTGTCGCCGATGTCATAGACATCGCAGGTCAGGATATCGCGGTCGAGGATGATGAGGTCGGCCCAATTGCCGAAGCTCAGCGATCCGGTCTCGTGACCGCGCCAGGCGGCAGCAGCCGCATTGAGCGTGTAGCCCTGAAGGCACTCCTCGCGCGTCATGCGTTGTTCCGGCAGAAACACCGGATGGTCGCCATGCTTTCGCGGTGGCTGGCGGGTGATGGCGGTTTCCATGATCATGAAGGGATTGAGGGTCGAGACACCCCAATCGCTCGACAGGCAGAAGGCAGCGCCTGAATCGATCAGGGAGCGGAAGGCATACATCCACGTGCCGCGTTCAGCCCCAATCATTGGCAGGGCGACATCGGTGACGGAAGGTTCATGGCGCGCCCACAGTGCCTGCACATTGGCCATGGCACCAAGTTGCCGGAAGCGCGGGATGTCGGCGGGGTCGATACATTGCACATGCGCCAGTTGATGCAGGCTCGGCCAGCGGCCATTGCTTTCCCGCGCCGCCTGCAACCCGTCAAGCGCAGCCCGGCACGCCATGTCGCCGATGACATGAATATGAATCTGGAAGCGCGCCGCATCGAAGGCGGTGAAGAGTTCCTTGATGTGACCGGGTTCGAACATCAGCGGCGCGTTGCCGCCAAGCTGGTCCGCATAGGGTTCGATCATCGCCCCGGTGCGATTTTCCAGAACACCGTCGAGAAAGAACTTGGCGGAATGGATATTGAAGAGCGCCGCGCCGAATTCGCGACGCAAAGTTTGAAGGCGGTCAAGCGAGTGTGCAGTTTTGTCATCTGGCTGCACTTTGGCCGTGGCGCACACCCGCACCGTCAATTCGCGACTGTCCGCCAATGACCGGTAGACACGCGCATGACGCTCTCCGACGGAGGCATCGAGAACGCCGGTGATGCCATGGCGATTGCACAGCGCCTGGGCAAAGCGCACGCCAGTGGCGTAGTCCGCCTCAGTCGGCTGCGGCATCCTCTGCCTGGCCCAGTCGATGGCATCCTCATGCAACATGCCGGTGGGTTCGCCCGCCGCATCAATCACGAAGTGGCCGTTGAAGGGATCAGGCGTCCCGCGCTCCAACCCTATCGCCCTGCAGGCCAGTGAATTGAGACAGGCGTTGTGGCCGTCAGACGCAAGGATATAGCACGGCCGGTCTGGCACGGCGGCATCGAGCACCTGGCGGGTGAGGTTGTGATCGGTGAAGATGCCAGTGTACCAGCCGACACCATTCACCCAGTCACCCCGGTGCGTAGCGGCGAAATCGCGTAGCGCCTGCTGCAGTTCAACAATCGTGCGCGCATCTTCGAGATTGGCGTTGAGGCCAAAGCCATGGCCGCTGTCCTGCAGGTGAATGTGGGTATCCTGAAACCCCGGCAGCACCATGCGGCCACCGGCATCGATCACCCGGGTGGAACGATTGGCCAAGGCGCGGATGTCCGCGCTGCTTCCCAGTGCCGAGATCCGGCCATCGGTCACCGCCAGCGCTTCAACGCGCGGCAACATCGCGTCCATGGTGACGATGTTGCCATTGATGACGATAAGCTCTGGCGTTTTCATGCGACGGTGGTTTCCAGGGCGGTGATGTGAACGGCCAGCAGGCAACCGTTGGGCGTGCGGGAATTGTGCTCGGTGCCATCGCGCAGCCAGACGAGATCGCCCTTGCGGAATACCGTGCCGTCGTTCTCGATCAGCTCGCCCTCGAGGATGAGAAATTGCTCATGGCCGTTGTGGCGATGTGGCCTCGTCGTCATGCCGGGCGGCATGCGATAGACGTGGAAGCCGACGCCCAGCGGCAGGTTGTCGTCAAGTTGCAACACTTCATCACCAAGTTTTAACCCATCCTCAAACACGAAGGGCTTGAACGCCGCTTCATAAATATTTGCGATGCGGCGGTCCTGCGGAATGACAGGCTTCATGGCAGCGTGGTCTCCTTGAGGAATTGAATGTCGTGGCCGAGGCCCAGGCGCATCAATTCGGCCAAAGGGTCGAGGCGGTCATCGGGTGCGCAGGTCCGGAAGATCTCGAGCGTTTCAGGCGAGATGAAATGGCTGTGATAGAGATGCATGGCAGCGCCGTAGCGCACCAGGCCGGAGCCTGTGCCACCAGGTGGCGTCCGCACGAAGTTCAGTTGGCGCTTGTGTTCGGCTTCACGCATTGGCAGCGACCGCCATCTGGATATCGCGCTCGCGCCTGGCATCGGCGCGCTGCATGAGGATGCCCGTCGCCACGACGCCCACGCCGACTATCGTGATGATGATGGTGGCCAGCGCGTTGACATCGGGTGTTACGCCCAGTTTCACCTTGCTCCAGATCAGGATGGGAAGCGTTGTGCCGCCGGGGCCGGTGGTGAAATAGGTAATCACCACGTCATCGATCGAAATGGTGAAGGCCAGAAGCCAGCCGGCCATGATGGCGGGCGAGATTACCGGCAAGGTAACATCGGTCAGCACCCGCCACGGCCTGGCGCCCAAGTCCATCGCCGCCTCCTCGATGGCGATGTCCATCGATGACAGGCGCGACTGCACGATGGTGGTGACATAGGTCATCGAAAACGTGATGTGGGCGATTGTGACGGTGGTGAAGCCGCGGCTCGATGGCCAACCGATCCATTGTGCCATCATCAGGAACAGCATCAACATGGAAATGCCAGTGATCACCTCGGGCATGATGAGCGGTGCCGTGACGAGACCTGAAAACATCGTGCGGCCGCGGAACTTGCGGAAGCGGGCGAGCGCAATGCCGGCCATGGTGCCCAGTATCGTCGCCAGGGTAGCGCTGGTGAGTGCGATCTTCACCGACAGCATGACGGCATTCATGATCTGGTCGTTCTGAAACAGCTTGCCATACCATTGCGTCGAGAAACCTCCCCACACGGTCGCCAGCCGAGACTTGTTGAAGGAAAAGAAAATCATCGACAGGATCGGCACATAGAAGAAGGCAAAACCGAAACACAGGCAACTGATGAGGAAAATGGGGCGGCGTCTCATTTTCCGGCCTCGCCGGCATGCTGCGCCCGATTCTCGAAATAACTGTAGACCATGGTGGGCACCACCAGCATGAAGAGCAGCGCCACGGCCACCGTCGAGGCCATCGGCCAGTCGCGGGCGGATGCGAATTCATCGCTGATGACGCGGCCGATCATCGGGTCCCGGGCATCGCCGACCAGCGTGGGGATGATCAGTTCACCGGATGCGGGAATAAACACCAGCAAACCGCCGGCGATGATGCCGGGCAGCGACAAGGGCAGCGTCACATCCTTGAACACCTGCCATGGCCTGGACCCCAGATCCATCGCCGCTTCATTCAGGGTGAAATCAAGTTTTTCGAGATTGGCGTAGAGCGGCAGGATCATGAAAGGCAGATAGGAATACACCATCACCAGCACGACGGCGAAATTGGAATTCATCATCGGCAGCGATTTCAGCACGATGTCGCCAGGCAGCAGCGCATTGATGATCGCCGTCAGGCCCTTGTTGAACCAGCTGTTGGACCCGAGAAGCCCCATCCAGGCATAGACCCTGAGCAGGAACGAGGTCCAGAACGGCAGGATCACCAGCATCAGCAGCACATTGCGCCAGGTCTTGCTCACCCGGGTGATGCCAAGCGCCATGGGATAGCCGATCAACAGACAGAAAAACGTCGCGATGGCGGCATTCCAGATCGATGTCAAATAGGCGCGGATATAGAGAGAGTCTTCAAACAGCCTGGCGAAATTGCTGAAGCGCACATAGGGCCATGACTCGAGAAAGGCGATCGGCGGCGACAGGTCGGCGCGGCGCGCCAGGCTCATCGCCACGACAATGAAGAATGGCAAAAGGAAGAATGTTACCAGCCAGACATAGGGCACCGCCACGATGATGTCACGCCAACCCTTGCGATGAAACCATGCCACCAGTTGCTGCGTTCCGCCCGCCATTCAGGACCTCAGCAAGATCGCCGAAGCGCTATCAAACGACAGCCAGACGCGGTCCTCCCAGCCCGCCGCGCGGACCGACCCGTTGCGGCTGACGTTGACGTTGTTGACGGACACCAGCGCACCTGAATCGAGATTGACGCGATAAAGCGAATCCTTGCCGAAATAACCCAAATCACGCACCACGCCTGCGAAGACATTGGCGGCGTCGGGCTTGTCGCGCGAAATCAGAATCTTTTCCGGGCGCACCGCCAACGTCACGGTCTCGCCTTCGCACGCGGCATCATTGGCAACCGCAACGTCCAGTCCAAGGGCCGGCAGCGACACCGCAAGACCGGCACCTGACTTCTTCACTTCGCCCTCGAACATGTTGATCGAGCCAATGAAGCCGGCGACAAACTTGCTCGCCGGATATTCATAGACTTCGGCGGGCGCACCAATCTGCAGGATCTCGCCCTTGTCCATCACGGCGATGCGGTCAGCCAGCGTCATGGCCTCTTCCTGGTCGTGGGTCACGACCACAAAAGTAATGCCGGTGCGGTGCTGGATGTTCATGATCTCGAACTGCGTATGCTCGCGCAATTTCTTGTCGAGCGCCCCCAGGGGCTCATCGAGCAGCAGCAGTTTGGGCTGTTTGGCCAAGGCCCGGGCAAGCGCCACCCGCTGGCGCTGGCCGCCCGAAAGCTGGTGCGGCTTTCGCCCGGCATAGGGCGTCAACTGCACCAGATCGAGCATCTCGCGCACGCGGTCGGCCCGCTGTGCCTTGCTCACCGCCTCGTGCCGCAATCCATAGCCAACATTTCCTTCGACCGTCATATGCGGAAACAGCGCGTAGGACTGGAACATCATGTTGACCGGTCGGTCATAGGGCTGCACCCCGGTCATGTCCTGGCCGTCGATCAGGATGCGGCCGGCGCTCGGGGCTTCGAAACCTGCCAGCATGCGCAGCAACGTCGTCTTGCCACAGCCAGAGCCGCCAAGGAGTGCGAACATTTCGCCCTTGGCGATCTCGAGTGACACATTGTTGACGGCTACAAACGTGCCGAAATTCTTGCTGACGTCCTCGATGCGGATGAAGGGCTGAAGCCCCTCTGCAGCCATGATGCCTCAGCCCGACTTGATGGTTTGCCAGGCGCGTGTCGTTTCGCGGTCCTGTTCTTCGGTTTGCGGCGGTGATGTCCACAGCCGCTTCATCGTTTCCTCATCGGGATAGACAGCGGGATCGGCAACAATGGCGGGATCGATGAATTTCTTGGATGCCAGATTGCCGTTGGCATAGTTGGTGTAGTTTGTGCACTTGGCAATCACTTCCGGCTGCAACATATATTCCAGGAACTTGTAAGCGCTTTCCTTGTGCTTTGCGTCGGCTGGAATGCACAGGCCGTCAATCCAGGCAGAGGCGCCGGTCTTTGGCACGTAATATGCCAGATTGATCTCGACACCGGCTTCCTTGGCGCGCGCCTTGGCGGTGGAGTAATCACCAGACCAATTGTTGATGACGCAGAGTTCCTTGTTGGGAATTGCATTCAGGTAATTGGTATTGTCAAAGGTGCGGATGTGTTGGCGAATGGGCTTAAACGCCTCGACAATTGCTGGAATGTCTTTCACATTTCCAGCGCGGCCATCAAGGCCCAGCCAGGCTGCCACCATTGGCATGATGTCGGTCGGGCTGTCGAGAATGGAAATGCCGCAGTCGGCGAGCTTGGCGGCGTTCTCAGGCTTGAAAATCGTATCGAGGGATTCGAGGTCGGCGTCCGGTATCCGCTCCTTCACCATGTCGATGTTGAAGGTGAAGCCAACTGAGCCCCACATATAGGGAAGCGAATACAAGTTGCCGGGATCCCATATCTGCATCATGTTCAGTACCAGCGGATCGAGATTTCCCCAGCTTGGCAGTTTGGTACGGTCGAGCTTCTCGTAAATTTTCGCCGTGATGAATTGCGCCATCGAAAAACCCGCCATGTCGACGACGTCATAGCCGGTCGAACCGGCCAGCATCTTGGCCTGCATTTCCTCGGCCGAGCTGTAAGTGTCATAGGTAACGGCAATGTTGGTGAGGGTCTGGAAGTCCTCGATTGTCGTCTCGCCGATATAGTCGGCCCAGTTATAAACGTTGAGCACCGCGTCCTCGGCGCGCGCCCGGTGCACGAAGGGCATCGCCACGGCGGCCGATGCCGTCATCAATCCGAGTGTCGTCCGTCTGCTGATCTTCATGTCGGTTTCTCCCTGTTGGCGTGGTTTCCTGTCCGCCTTGATTTGAAGGTTGGTGCCGGATGACCGGAACTGTCAAGCAGGCACAGGTTCATCTTGCTGTGCTCCGGTTCTCAACGCGGCATTGAGGCTGGCGACTTGATCCTCACCCGGACGATCCCGGAGGTTCGCCACCGGAAGGATCGCGCGGATGTGGTCGTGATGACTCTTCACGCCGCATTCAAGATCGGACAAGTGAAAGTCCTCGAAGGCCGATGACTTCATTGACTCATTCGACCAGATCGAAAGCTGGATATCCTCGCGATAGGTCTCGCGGTCGATGCGCCGCGCGAGATAGCGAGCGAGCCTCTGCTTGCGGCTTTCTTGCGGCCGGCGATAGGCAGCACTGCGCAGCAGAGTCTGGCCAACGGCGAGCGGGAACTCCTGATAGAACTGAACGGTCTCCGGCGTCACGGCGATCACGGCATTGGGAAACAGGCCATAATATCCCCACTCGCGGCGCTTTTCTTCAGCCAACCACTCCTGGTCACCGGCAATTGCCACGTAGTTCCTTACACTCCAGCGGCGTCCGGCATGCGGGTTGAACTGACCTGTCGCGTGATTGACGCCATTGACATAAGTGTGGTCGACATAGCTGGCGCCGTAGAGGTCCTGCAGGGCCGGGTGGGCCATGGCGACGTGATAGCCCTCGTTGTCAACGTCACGTACCGACTTCCAGTTTACGGGAAGCTCATACTCATTGATCTCTCCGGCGGGAACAAGGTCGTCCATGCGATAGGCGCTAAGGTCACCGGCATATCGCGCCATGGTGTCAGCAACGCTGCCTTGCTGACCAGCGGCAAGGCGGATGAAGATGAAACCCAGCCACACTTCACTCTCGATCGGCTTCAACCCGAACTGCTTGCGATCGAGCGCGCCAAAGCTCTGCGGGCGGGCGGCACCGCGCAAGCTGCCATCAAGATTATAGACCCAGCCGTGGAAGGGGCAAACCAGCGCATTCTTGCAATGGCCGTGTTTTTCCGCCGCAACGCGTGAGCCGCGATGGCGGCAGAGATTATGGAAGGCCCGCACTTCGCCGTCGTCACCGCGCATGATGATGATGCGCTCCGCCGCAATGTCGAGGGTGATGAAGTCGCCAGGTTTCGGCACGTTGCAGACATGTGCGGCAATCTGCCAGTGCTTCAGAAACAGCTCGCGCGTCTCGAGTTCAAGCATGGCGGGGCTATGATAGGTCCAGGCAGGAAGTCCGCGGCGGTCCCAATCGTTTGGTTGGTGTTGTGGAACGGCAATCGTCTGGCTGGTCATGGTTCACTCACCTTTTCAAGTTCGCCGCGCACCCATTGCTGGAACCGGAAGACATCGAATTCTTGCGGCATCAACCGCCCGGCCTTGAAGGCTGCGTTCTTCAATCCGCGCTGATTGATTTCACTGGCTTCGCTGTCCTGGGCGATGACGAGCGATGCAAAACTGGTGACATTATCCAGATCAAAACCGGGCGCGGCAATCGTCTCTTTCGGGAACAGCCATTCGATCCGCAACTCGGTGCGTTCCGGCCTCAGTGGCTTCAGCGATACGGTGCGCACATAATCGACATGGGCCACCACATACATGGTCGGCCACAGTGTCACGAACAATTGGCCCGCCTGGCGCTGGGCTTGCGACAAATTTGGAAACTCCGGACCGCAGGCCTGGCCGTTCCTGGTCCAGGTGCGGGCGCCGGTTCTCAGCTTTCCATCCTGTAAGGATGCTGACTCCAGCGTCCAGTCCGGTGCCTCGTCGGCAGCCATCAGGCCTTTGGCGTAAATCGGCACCAAATCGCAAAGCTCAGGATGAACACCAGGACAATGCAGGCATTCGTTGTAGTTCTCCCAGAAGACCTTCCAGTTGCAGGCGATCTCCTTCACCATCACATGGCCGGTGACGAGGTCTTGCATCGGCCAGTTGTCGAGGGCATCGGCACCCATGTCGGGGGCGGCTTCAAACGGCGGCGGTTCGGCAGCCAGGCAGACATAAAGAAAGCCGTTCCAGTTCGCCACGTGAACCTTCAGCAAGCCGTGGTCTTCTTTTCGAAAATCAGCAGTGGGCGAGGCATAGGGCACGCGCACCAGTTCGCCCTGCAAATTGTAAGACCATTCGTGATAGGGGCAAGTGATGAGCTTGGCCTTCAGCCTGGTCGTGTCGGCGCAGCAAAGTTCAGCACCCCGGTGGCGGCAGGTATTGTGAAAACACGTGATGCCACCCGAAGCGTCCTTTACCAGGATGAGGTTCTGGCCCGCTACGGCAAGCCTGCGGACGCTGTTGGGCGCGAGGTCATTGGCGCGACCGGCATAGATCCAGTGCCGCGCCCAGATGGCTTTCCGTTCGCGCTCGAAATGCGCCGGGTCATGGTACCAGATGGCGGGCAGCGATTCCGGGCAATGATCGAGAAGTGGTGAAACGCTGCCGGATGTGCTGATCTCGTTCATGGCTCGCCTCCCTTCTCAGCCTGGCTGGAAATCGGGGTCGCGGTCCCGGCCTCAGGTCTCGCCAAATCTTCGCTTGATTTTGACTGAACTGTCAATCAAAATACAGTCCACGATATGCATATTGACATATTTTCCTTTTATGTCAGATGATTACGCTGTGAGCTCAGGCAGCCAAATGACATCGAAAACCCTTCTCCCGCGCAAGGCAAGCCGGGAGCTCCGGCGCCAGCAGCTGATCGAGGCGACAATCAGCACCATCGCCCGCCGTGGTTTTTCACAGACGACGATGACCGATGTCGCGGCCACCGCCGGTGTGTCGCATGGGCTGGTGAACTTCCATTTCCACACCAAGGAAAAGCTCTTGACCGAGACCTTGCTGTTCATGGCAGAGGAGTATCAATCCAACTGGTCGGCGGCGCTGGCGGCGGCGGGTCCTGATCCCGCCTCGCAACTCAATGCATTGATCGTCGCCGATTTCAACGACCAGATCTGCACGCCCGACAAGCTTGCCGCATGGTGCGCCTTCTGGGGCGAGGCGCAAAGCCGCCCGATCTATCTCGAGCAATGCGGCGCCAATGACAGCGACTACATCTTCATGAAGGAAGACGTCTGCCGCCGCCTGGTGTCGGAAGGCGGATACACTATCGATCCGGCGCGCGCTGCGCGGGTGCTCCGCGTGACGAGCGAGGGAGTCTGGCTCGATCTCATGGCGGCGTCAGAGCCATATTCCAAAGACGAGGCCCTGAAGACGGTGTTCTTCTGCGCCGCCGCCTTCTTCCCCGGTCACTTCAGTGTCGATGGACTGAAGCTCAGGCGCTGACCGTCTCGCCCTCTTCGGTGATTTCGAAGGCATGCTCAATTGTTGCCGTCTTTCCGAACATGATCGAGGCCGAGCAATATTTTTCGGCAGAAAGGTTCACTGCGCGCTCGACATTTGCGGGCTTCAGCTTGTAGCCGCGCAGCTTGTAGATCAGCTTCACGTGGGTGAACACTTTCGGGTCCTCGCTGGCGCGCTCGGCTTCCAGCGCAATGTCGAGTGCCGTCACCTTCTCGCGCATGCGCTCGAGGATCATCACAACGTCAAACGCTGTGCAGCCGCCGAGGCCCAGCAGCAGCATTTCCATCGGCCGAACGCCAATGTTGCGGCCACCTGAGTCCGCAGCGCCGTCCATGACGACGGCATGGCCCGATCCCGATTCGCCGACGAAGGCCCTGCCGTCCAGCCACTGTACCCGCGCTTTCATTCGATCTGCTCCTGATTGCTTGCCGGTCTCTTAGCGGGAAATGGCAGGCCCGCCAATCATGCCTTCGTCAGACACGCCACATAGAGCAATGCTCGCTCCGCCACCACAGCGATACGACCAGACGTGACGGCCGCATCACTCTGCTCCAGCAGTTGGCCGTCGATGCGAGATTGACCTTCAAGCGCAAACAACAGGATCGGCCCCGGATGGTTGATAACCGCATCGCCGGTAATCGCTTCCGCTGCCGCCGTCCATGCTCCACGCTCCGTGAACAGGTTCAATGCCCGGCACGGTCCATCGCGCAAGCGGCAGAAGGCCGGCACGTCGCAAGCATAGTTATGTGGCACGAAACAGCGCTCCACAGCCAGTGTCCTGCCACCCTCAAAATCGAGATCGAGACCCTGCCCGTCGATCAGCGTGAAAACCCGGTCGGTGTTGAGGTAATGCGAAAACGGCACATCGGCATCGATGCGCGCAATGGCAAAACGCCAGCCGAATACCTCTGTTCCTGGCGGATCGGATGCAATGTCCCAGGACAACCCCATGCCATTGCGCCAGCGGGTCTCGCGGAACTCAGCTTTACGAATGATTCTCATGGGTCATTCCTAACATGCAAGGACCGGCCCTCGACAGCCCGCCGCGCCTATCGCAGTATGCAGCCTCAAAGCTGCCCGAGAAGCAGCAGCGGCAGGAGGATATTTTGGCACACGAGGCAGCAACCGCCGCAGCGGCACCGACGAAACTGGTGATCCGCAACATCGGCCTCATGCTGTCGGGTGCCATGGAACAGCCGATACTCGATGCCGATACGATTGTCGCCGTCAATGGCCGCATCGTGGCCATCGGCCGCGGCAAGGATGTCGATCAGGATCATGCCACCTCAATCATCGATGCCAATGGCACGGCCGTCACGCCCGGCCTCATCGACAGCCATGTGCATCCGGTGGCGGGCGACTGGACGCCTCGCCAGAACCAGATGGGCTGGATCGATTCCAACCTGAACGGCGGTGTCACCACGATGATCTCGGCTGGCGAAGTGCACACGCCCGGCCGCCCGCGCGATGTCGTCGGCCTTAAAGCCCTGGCGATATCAGCGCAGCGGCAGTTCGCCAATTTCCGTCCGTCCGGTGTCAAGGTGCATGCCGGTGCGCCCTGCATCGAGCCGGAAATGGTGGAACAGGATTTCAAGGATCTGGCGGATGCCGGCGTCACACTGCTGGGCGAAGTGGGCTTGGGTGGCGTGAAAGACGGTCCCACCGCCCGGCGCATGGTGGCATGGGCGCGCAAATATGGCATCCAGAGCACCATCCACACCGGCGGACCCTCGATCCCCGGTTCCGGCCTCATCGACAAGGATGTGGTGCTCGATGCTGATACGGATGTCATCGGCCACATCAACGGCGGCCACACGGCACTGCCTGATGCCCAAATCCGTTGCATCTGCGAGGGTTGCAAGCGCGGCCTTGAGATTGTTCATAATGGCAATGAGCGCGCCGCACTCTACACCTTGCGGCTGGCGCGCGAGATGAATGAACTGAGCCGCGTCATCCTCGGCACCGATGCGCCGGCAGGTTCGGGCGTACAGCCCTTAGGCATCGCCCGCATGGTGTCGATGCTGTCAGCGCTCGGCGATCTTCCCGCCGAACTGGCGATCTGTCTTGCCACCGGCAACACGGCGCGCATGCGCAAGCTCGATTGTGGCTTGATCGAAGTGGGGCGCGCCGCCGATTTCGTGTTCATGGACAAGGCCCAGCATTCGGCCGGCGACAACCTGCTGCATTCGATTGAGCTCGGCGATCTGCCGGGCATCGGCATGGTGGTGATCGACGGCCAGGTCAAATGCCAGCGCAGCCGCAACACGCCACCCGCCACCCGAATACCAACCGTACTCAAATAGCCTCGCCCACTTAGCCCCTCCCCCTGGTGGGGAGGGGTTGGGGTGGGGGTCCACGAGTCACAATGCCGATCACCCCCACCCCTGCCCCTCCCCACAAGGGGGAGGGAAATCAAATGGAGAACAAAGCAACATGA